>JAIYEJ010000084.1 GCA_027487055.1 Methylotenera sp.
AAAAAAAAAAAAAAAAATACACACTTGCAGACAACTTCTTTCAAGGGGCATTTGGCGGCTCTTTTCTAAACCACTTTTGGTTAGCTTGCGCTTGCACACCGCGTTATGAAAACGCGCCTGAGGAGCTACAAATTAAACTTGATGTCGATGGAAAATTACTTAAAGATGGTCAAATTATTGATGGTTTTGTGGTGAACACACTACAACCTACTTCAGCGCCTTTTTATCCTGACACCAAACTAATTAAACAATTACCCCCGCAAAATATGCCAACCATTGGCGATCGCTTATCTGAAAAAAATATTAATTGGGCATGGTATGCAGGCGGATGGAACGATGCAAGCGCAGGCAAAGCAGACAAAAATTTTCAATTTCACCACCAACCATATGTTTACTTTAGCCGCTATGCCGAGGGCACTGCTGAACGTTCAGCGCATTTAAAAGACGAAACTGACTTTATTGAAGCCATAGAAACAGGCACGCTACCTGCTGTGTCTTTCTATAAACCTATAGGTGCGCTCAATGAGCATCCAGGCTATGCTGATGTAATTTCTGGTGAGCTACATATCGCAGATTTACTTGGACGCATAGAAGCTAGCCCTCAATGGAAAAATACCTTGGTCATTGTGACTTATGATGAAAATGGTGGCTTTTGGGATCACGTTGCACCCCCTAAAAAAGACCGCTGGGGACCTGGCACACGCGTTCCAGCCCTGATCATTTCACCTTTTGCAAAGCGTGGATTTGTTGATCATACTGAATACGACACTACATCAATCCTTAAATTGATAGAATCACGCTTTGGTTTAACGCCCCTAACCGAGCGTGACGCCAATACAAACAACTTCAATAATGCCCTAGCATTCTAAGTACTCCTTGTTATTAATTTATCAATTGACGCATATCAACACGCTTTAGCCCAATAGATATACACTAAGCTACTAGAAAATTATAGAGAGTGCTTTCGCTATAATTTACCCGCATGAATAAATTCGTTGGGGAGTTAATAAATGCCTAGTGTAGTTGATTTAGAACTCTGGCTTAATTTGGCGGTTGCCTTGGGTATTGGTTTGCTCATCGGTGCAGAGCGTGAACGTAATAAAGGATCTGGTCCTGACAGGTCATCTCAAGGCATACGTACGTTTACCATTGCGTCACTTCTTGGTGCTGTAAGTACAATTTTTAACTTTTGGTTACTTGTGACTTCTGTAATTTGTGTGATGGTTTTTACAGCTGTTTCTAGCAATAACAAACAAGAAAATGACCCTGGTAACACTACAGAAATCGCCTTGCTATTGACTGTGATTTTGGGTGGCTTAGCCATCAATCAACCTGCGCTTAGTGCTGCGATTGCAGTAAGTTTGGCAATTTTGCTTGCTGCTACAGATCCCATACATGGCTTTGTTATCAATATGGTCTCTAAAGATGAGTTAAACGACTTTCTGATTTTAGCGGCTGCAACACTTATCATTTTGCCACTTGTCCCCAATACTTTTATTGGTCCATTTCAAGCAATTAATCCACGTAACCTTTGGCTGATTGTGATTTTGGTCATGACCATCAGTGCACTGAGTCACCTTGCTTTACGTTGGTTTGGGGCGCGTATCGGTTTGCCGCTGATAGGTTTAATATCAGGATTCATTTCAAGCATTGCAACAGTAAGCGCAATGGGTGTGCGCGCGAAAGAAACGCCAGATATTTTAAGTGAAGCGGTTGCAAGCGCAACATTATCAAGCCTAGCAACAATTTTGCAACTGACGCTACTCTTAGCCATTGTTCACCCTGCTACGTTAAAGACACTGGCTATTCCACTAGCTTTTGGAGGCGTTTCTATAGTGATTTATGGTTTAGTTGTTGCCATAAACACATTTCAAAAAGATAAAACCGAAACTTCTAATATTACTAAATCGTTTAGTGTCAAACATGCACTTATACTGGCTGCGGTCATAGGGGTGATCCTTATTATGTCAGCTGCTTTAAATGTTTGGTTTGGGCAAGCTGGATTGGTGATTGCTTCTGGCATTGCTGGGTTAGCCGATGTACATGCCCCGACTATTGCGGTCGCAACTCTTGCCGCAACTGGTAAACTTGCTGTAGAAAATGCTGCCATGCCAATTTTAGTGGCTTTTACTGCCAACTCAGTTGCCAAAGCTATCATGGCTGTCATTAGCGGTAGCAAAAATTATTACAAAAAAGTAATTTTAGGTTTAATTGTGCAAGTAAGTTCATTATGGGTAGGATGGTGGTTAATCAATGCAGTCTAGAGATATAAAGTCATTTTTTTGAAAAGTAGCGCTTTTAATTAGTCTTAATCATAAATTATTTTGCATAACTCTATCAGTATCGCTACATTTAATATGCATAAGGGTTTTACCCATTTTAATGCCCGATTTGCTCTGCAAAGCCAGCGTGAATTACTCAGGAAATTACATGCAGATGTAATTTTTTTGCAAGAAGTGCAAGATGTACATATCAAGCATAGTAAACGTTTTAATGCATGGTCAACATCAGGGCAATTAGAGTATTTGGCAGATTCTATTTGGTCTGATTATGCCTATGGTAAAAATTCCATTTACCCCGCGGGTCATCATGGCAATGCGCTACTTTCGAAGTTTCCTATTACCAAATCATATAATCAGGATATTTCTGCGCATGCTTCGGAACAGCGCGGCATGTTACATTGTGAAATCGAAGTGCCAAATTGGGACATAACGCTGCATGCTGTTTGCGTTCATTTAGGTCTTCTTGCGCCTTGGCGACGCCAACAATTATTGGATATTGCACATTATATTGAACAGAATATCCCTGCTGACGCCCCATTAATAATTGCAGGTGATTTTAATGATTGGAGCATGCGTGCAGGACACCAGTTTTCTAAACAGCTAACACTGCATGAAGTTTTTGAGCGTCATCTTGGTAAGCCCGCACGAAGCTTTCCTGCTTTGCTACCAATACTAAGAATGGACCGCATTTATGTTCGAAACTTTAAGATTAAACAGGTTGAAGTACACGCTGGAGCACACTTTTTAAATATTTCCGACCATGCAATTCTTACAGCCGAGTTGATAAAAGCATAATGCATTTTACTTCTGGAAACAAAATCAAACTGTTGCGTAACGGCGCAGAGTATTTCCCTGCATTAGCAAACGCGATTCAAAATGCGCAACATGAAATATATTTACAAACCTATATTTATGAGCTTGATTCGACTGGAATAATGATTGGTAACGCCCTTAAACAAGCCGCAATGCATGGAGTTGCAGTCAATGTATTATTAGATGGTTTTGGTAGCAAAGATTTACCTATCACGTACATAAGTGAACTGAAAAAATTTGGTGTACAAGTAATGTTCTATCGTCCAAAAATTTCCCCATGGTCGCTTCAAAAAGGGCGCTTAAGGCGTATGCATCGAAAAATAGCGGTAATAGATGGGGAAATTGGGTTTGTTGGTGGCATCAATATCATTGATGATGACAATACGCCTAATCAAATATCACCGCGTATTGATTATGCTGTACTGATTGAAGGTCCTGTATTAGTTGCGATTAAACATAGCGTACAAAAATTATGGCATCGAATGGCTTGGTTAAATTTTAAAATAGCCAATATCAAGGAGTCAGCACACAAGAAAAAGTTAGTACAGCCAGTTTTTGATTTGGGGGTAAAAGTCGCTTTTGTGATACGCGATAACGTATTGCATCGACATGATATTGAAAAAGCTTATTTAAATGCAATTAGCGATGCCAAAACTGAAATTATGATTGCTAATGCATACTTTATTCCTGGCAGAAAATTTAGGCAGGCATTACTTAAGGCGGCCGCGCGTGGGGTCAAAATTAAACTACTATTACAAGGGCGCAAAGAATATATTTTAATGTTTGCTACCCATGCGTTTTATGACAAACTTTTAAATGGGGGCATAGAAATATACGAATATCGAAAAAGTTTTATGCACAGCAAGGTTGCAGTCATAGACAACAAATGGGCAACGGTAGGCTCATCGAACATTGATCCTTTCAGCCTATTATTAGCAAATGAAGCAAATGTTGTCGTCGAAGATATCCACTTTGCAAACGAGCTAAAAAGTGATATCGAAATTTCAATTCAGAACGCTTTTCACGTGACATTAGAAACGTGGGAGCAAGACAGCAAACTTAAAAACTTGTTTTCTTGGTTCATGTACGGCCTAGTCAAAATTTTCTTAAGTATTGTAAGTAATAATGATGACAAAAAATAAGGATATCAAGATAAAACAACGCATCGCAGAACCTCATTTTTTGACAGCGCGCATGGTTAAGTCTGCGCTACCAAAGCGTCAGAGCGACGAGCACAAAGGCAACTTTGGTAGCGTGGCCATTTTGGGCGGCTATACGGGCATGGTGGGCGCTGTTTTATTAGCGGCTAGAGCGGCTTTGCATTGCGGCGCTGGGCGTATTTATGCTGCTATGCTTTGCAAAAATGCTCCTGCAGTTGATATGCTTCAGCCAGAAATCATGTTGCGGTCTATGCCCGAAATTGCAAAGTTGCCACAACTTGATTGCGTAGTGCTTGGCCCAGGACTAGGTCAATCTATACCAGCAAGCGTTTTATTAGAATTTTGGCTAGCGCAAAATGTACCGTTGCTATTAGATGCTGACGCACTCAATTTAATATCAATTCATCCGCGATTAGCGGTTATGGTTAAAGAGCGTATCGCGGAAACTGTGATCACGCCACACGCAGGTGAGGCTGCAAGATTGTTAGGTGTTAGCGCTCAGCAAATTCAACAAACCCGTACCGAAAGCGCACTTAAATTAGCCAAAAATTTGCATGCCACGTGTGTGCTTAAAGGCGCAAGTACAATTTGCGCACACTTTGATGGTCATTGGTTTATGAATACCACTGGCAATGTCGGCCTTGCGAGTGGCGGCACGGGCGATGTGCTCAGTGGCATGATTGGAAGCCTAATTGCACAAGGCTTAAGTACATTAGATGCGGCAAAACTTGGCGTGTATGTGCATGGCGCAGCAGCAGATGCGCTTCTTAAAAAGGGCATAGGACCAATCGGGATGACCGCTTCGGAAGTTGCGCTAGAAGCACGCAATGTGCTGAACGCGCTAAATTTACGTAATTAAACATTCGTATTGGCAACACACTACATAAAAATTCTGCCCTGCGAGCAAATACCCATGTGGGTTGCAGAGCAGTGGTTTTAATGTTTATACATCATATTGAAAAAATATTAATCTATCTCCACGGTTTCAAAGTATTCTGGCACCTGCACGTTCCAGTGTAATTGTTCTTCAATATGCAACCGCATTGCGTCCGCAGCCACTGGCTCACCATGCGTAATAAAGGTAGTTTTAGGTGCGCGTTCAAAACCGCCTAACCAAGTTAAAATTTCAGTATAATCGGCATGCGCGGACAGATTCGAAACCAATTCAACTTCGGCACGAACTGGCACATATTGACCATGAATTTTAATGCTTTCAGCACCATCCAACATGGCTGAACCACGTGTTCCCGCAGCTTGAAAACCAACAAATAGCACCGTATTTTTAGCGTCTGGCGCAAATGCTTTTAAGTGATGAACCACGCGCCCGCCAGAAGCCATGCCGCTTGCAGAGAGAATAATCATTGGTCCAGTAGTTTCATTTAGCGCCTTAGATTCTTCAATACTATTGATCATGTGTGCTGTGTGGCATAGAGAATGGCTTTGCTCAGGGGTTAGGCGATGCTCGTTGCGATAATGGTTGAAAATCGCAGTAGCATCTACCGCCATTGGGCTATTAAGATAAACAGGGATATTGTTAGCAATCGCGCCAGATGATTTCAGTAGATGAATATAATACAGTAGTTCTTGCGCGCGACCGACCGCAAAAACTGGAATTATCAAAACGCCTTTACGCTTCACGGTGCGATTGATAATTTCGGCAAGTTTCAATTTTGGGTCAGTGTTTTCATGCAAGCGATTGCCGTAAGTAGACTCTAACACCAAGTAATCGGCATGCTTAATGCACACGGGTGCTTTCATTAAAATATCGTTAGGTCTGCCAATATCGCCAGAGAATAGAATAGAAGTTTTGCTATTTTGAATGTACACAAAAGCTGAGCCAAGAATATGCCCACTGGGCGAAAGCTTCGCTTTTAATCCATCACCCAAATCTACCTCTTGCTCATAATCCACAGATGTAAATAACGCGAGTGCATTTTGTGCATCTTCTTGTGTATAGAGCGGTAGCGCTGGGTGATGCTTAGAAAAACCACCTTTGTTTGCGTACTTCGCTTCTTCTTCTTGCAAATGTGCGGAATCTAACAATAACACTTCGCATAAATCTCGCGTCGCCTCACTACAATACACTTTGCCTGAAAAGCCATTTTTTACAAACAAGGGGAGGTAACCGCTATGGTCAATATGGGCATGGGTTAGTATGACTGCATCGACCGTTTTTGGGTCTATGGGTAACTTAGCCCAATTTTTAAGTCGCAATTGTTTTAACCCTTGAAACAACCCGCAATCAATCATAATGCGCTTTTCGCCGCCTGATTTTGTCTCGCAAGTGAGTAGATATTTTGAACCTGTGACGGTATTTGTTGCACCAAGAAATGTGAGTTTCATTTGCCTCAACCTTTTTTATATTCATTATTTAAAGCAGTTCGGTACCCCTCAACTTTAGCTTCGTAGTTTTCTGCTTCACCAAAATCTAAAAATCGTGCATAACGTGCATGCGTTCCTAGGATTTTTCGCGCATGTTTAATCGGGCAAAAATATTGTTCAGTGCGTGCGACGATCTCACTAATATATGCAATCATGCCACTGCCATAGGCACAATACGTGCAATGGAATTTTTCAATAAAATTAAGGTAATGTAGGTTTTGGCGATCAAAAACAATGTAATCGCCTCGACGTACTTTTTTGATGCCATAAATCGGAAAGCAAGTGAGTTGGTAAAAAGTAATAAATAAATCAGTGACCACCATAGGAATAATCATTGAGTAAATAATTGGCCCAGTAATAAGGTTTTGTGGCCTATCTGTCACTAACCAGCGAAAAAAACTTCTTTTAAGCTTACGATGTGTTTGTTTGATAGATTTTTCAAACTCAATACGCTTTCCTTTAATCTGAAAAAACATACTGGTTTGTTGTTCGTTAATTGCGGCATGCAACTCTTCTTCAAGCGATGTAATCTGATTAAGAATTTGTTGAATACGCGCATTACTCATGATTAAAGCTCCTATAAAAATTTAGATTAGCACACCAAAGCAAATTTGAAACATGTAACTTAATTGAATGACTCTTTTATTGAGGTAATTATTGATTTAGGTCAATCATTTAATGCTAAGCCCAGCGCATAATCAAACTATCAAAATAGATTTACGAGTGCGGCACATTTAACTATTAAGGAGTTATCATGATATTGATAAATATAAGTGATACTGATCGTATATTAAGAGTTATCGTTGGCTTAGCTCTTATTGGGTTAGCGATGGCTGGAATGATTGGCTTATGGGGTTACATCGGTATTGTACCGCTAGTGACAGCTTTATTAGGTTTCTGCCCTACTTACAGCCTATTAGGGATTAACACTTCCAACACCAAATAATTTGAATTAAATAAATATGGTTTACTGAGTTATGCGCGCATACTGAACCCAGTAAACTTAATGCAAGTATGCATTTAAACAGGAGAACATCATGAGTTATAAGACAATAATGGTGCATTTACATATTGGGGATGCAAATACAGCAGTATTAAATGTGGCTAAAACTGTTGCCGAGCGCTTTAATGCAAAAGTCATCGGTGTACTAGTAGGGCAGCAAACGCAAATCATTTATGGCAGGGGTTACGCCATGATGGATTTCTTTGATTTAGAAGAATCACAACTTGTAAAAGAGGTTAACGAAACAGAAGCCCTCTTTCTCAATACGTTTAAGGGTTATACAGCCGGTATTGAATGGCGATCAAAAATCACCAGAGAACCAATGATAGATTACATTGCATCTGAGGCGCGTTGTGCAGATTTAATCATTACGGGTATTGCACCATCTGATTTTTTTCAAGGCCCTGCAGCGGTTACTGCAAGCGAAATTGTAATGAAGTCTGGCCGCCCAGTGTTAATTGTACCCAATAAGGTAGACAACTTTAAGTTAAATACTATTTTAGTGGGCTGGAAAGATACTCGCGAAGCTCGTCGCGCAATTGCAGATGCTATCCCTATTTTGCAACTCGCCAAAGAAGTCACTGTATTTGAAGTTGCCAACAAATCTGATAAGAAAGTAAGCAATCAACGCCTTAAAGATGTAGAAAATTGGCTCAAAGCGCATGATATAAACGCGAGTTGTGTCACACATATTGCAAAAGATGACGATGCGACTGATTTTGTTTCAATCGCCAAAAAACTAAAGGCCAATATTGTTGTGGCAGGCGCCTATGGTCATAGCCGCTGGCGTGAATGGGCCTTA
>JAIYEJ010000056.1 GCA_027487055.1 Methylotenera sp.
GGAAGGGCGCATGTGCATCACCAAATAAACCTGTGAATTTAGCAAACCAATCAATAGGCACCAAGTCCATTAAGTTCATCGCCAGCACCCATAAAAATATGGTAAGCGCAGTAGGCGCAATAAATGCATGACGATCACCATGAAACATGCCTTTTACTTGGCCATCAACAAAATCAAAAATGAGCTCTACAAATGCTTGTGTTTTACTAGGTACACCTGAAGTGGCTTTACGTGCAACCAACCATATAGATATAGCCACTATTAAACCTAGCACCACAGAGATAACTATCATATCTAAATGGATATTCCAAAAACTATTTGCTGCTTCGCCGACTGGCTTCACATTAAAAGACAAGTGATGATTAATATAATCTGTTGCTGTCATGGCCTCGCCAGAGTGGCCTGAGACATGCTCTGTAGTATTTTCTGTGGTCATAATAATCTTAAATTTAAAATATCTTTTTTGTTTTCAACTAGTTCTTTTGTTGGCTACTAATGGTTGCACCGGACAGAACCGCTGCAGCCATTAAACCAGCTATTAATGCAAATGGCACTAAGCTTTTATATTGCTTAAATACCAAAAATAAAAAAATAAAAACAAATGCAAGCTTAACTAATTCAGCTAATATCAAGCTTATTAATACCGCTGTCGCATCTTTTTTATTTCGGTTTCGCACAAACACCAAACTTGCAAAGGCTGAAGCAAATACAACCGAAAAACCACCTAACAATCCTGATATCGCTGCACTTTTCCCACTTGTTACAAGAGCTATTAAACCAACGACACAAGTTGCCAATGTTTGAAAAACCAACATTTTGATAAAAAGGCGTTCAGTTTGTATCATTTACTTTTATATTTTAATTATTGCTACAAGTATTTACGATATCAAACTACATTCTAGCAAAGTCCGCGATTTTGAATTATTAGCTCTTTTTAGTCAAGCACTATCATACAATTAGTACTATTTGACTATACGTATAACAACTTATCTTAACAGGTCATTTTGGCAACGATGTCATCTAGCTGGTCTAAACTACTATAATTAATTTTCAGCGTACCTGAACCATTTGCATTTGCAGAAATGCCCACGACAGCGCCTATTTTTTCACTTAATGTATTCTGCAAGGCCATTACGTCAGGATTGATAGTGGTTTTGTGACCCTTTGACTTGCCTTCATCTGTCAATTTTTTTACTAAATTTTCAATATCGCGAACCGATAAATTTTGCTGAACTACTCTATTTGCCAGTAAAACTTGCTGCGCAGCATCCAAGCCAATCAAAGCTCTTGCATGCCCCATATCGAGCTTACCGTGCATTAACATCTCTTGGACTGGAACACTCAAGCTTAAGAGACGTAAAATGTTCGATACTGCAACGCGAGAACGACCTACCGCTTCTGCCGCTTTTTCATGTGTCATCGCAAATTCATCTATCAGTCTTTTAATGCCCTGCGCTTCTTCTAATGGGTTTAAGTTTTCTCGCTGGATATTTTCTATCAATGCCATGGCAAGTGCAGATTCATCTGCTATTTCTCGCACCAACACAGGCACCTCTTGCAAGCCAGCGATTTGGCTAGCACGCCAACGACGCTCACCTGCAATAATCTCAAATTTATCTGATGAAACTTCTCTCACCAAAATTGGCTGCATGATGCCTTGCGCCTTAATAGAATTAGCCAATGTTTGCAAAGCCGCATCGTCCATATAACTACGTGGTTGATATTTACCAGGCTGTAACTGGGATACATTTAACATACGCTGCGTATCTGTTCCAGCACCAGCTACTTCGACGTCATTTGACAATAACGCATCTAAGCCCCGACCCAATCCCATTGGTTTAACCATGCTTTATTCCTTAACCTTTTGATTTTTAAGTATTATTTCTTTCGCAAGCTCTAAATATGCTTGTGCTCCTCTTGATGTTTTATCATAAATGAGCACGGGCAAACCATAACTGGGGGCTTCTGCCAAACGGATGTTACGTGGAATGACTGACTTATAGACTTTATCTCCAAAATGACTTACCAGCTGCGCCGAGACTTGCTGAGCCAACATATTACGATTATCGAACATGGTTCGAAGTAAGCCTTCAATCTCTAGCGTAGCATTTAAATTTGCTCGGACTTTTTTGATTGTGTTCACTAAATCAGAAAGGCCTTCTAAAGCATAGTATTCACACTGCATTGGAATCATCACCGTGTTTGCAGCCGTAAGCGCGTTAACCGTCACCAGATTAAGGGCAGGAGGGCAGTCTAACAAAATATAATCGTAAACTTGTTCTAAGTTTGCCAGTGCTTGTTTTAATCGTGTTTCACGCGCAAGCTCGTTCACCAACTCAACTTCTGCACCTGCTAATTCTCGATTAGAAGGCGCTATATGGTAGCCGCCTTTTTCACAAGTAACGATTACTTCCTCAAGTGATTTTTTGCATATTAATACATGATAAATACTAAATTTTAAATTTGCTTTATCTACGCCACTACCTGTAGTTGCATTTCCTTGTGGGTCCAAATCAATCAATAGCACTTTTTTGTAATTCGCTGCCAAGCTTGCAGCCAAATTTACACACGTAGTAGTTTTTCCTACACCGCCTTTTTGATTTGTAATTGCTAATATTTTCATTTTGCCAATATATTCATATTATTAATGTTTTCATGATTAATTCTTTAAAACCACCAAATTCCGTTCTGCCTGCAAACCCGCCACATTAAGCGGAATAATTTTTTTACTATTTACATCTAAAATTTCCAGCTCCGCATGCGGCACTTGGCCCTTCATTGCTAACCAAGCTCCATTTTCTGCAAGCAAGTGTTTCGTTAGTTTAAGAAATAGCGCCAACTCTGAAAACGCACGCGATATAATCACTTCAAACTTTTGTTTCGGTTGGTAGCTTTCTACCCGCGCATGGACCACGTCTAAATTCTCCAACCCTAATTCACCTTTAACTTGACGCATAAATATGGCTTTTTTTTGCACAGTATCGATGGTCGTTACTTGTAAGTCTGGCTTTACAATCGCCACCACTATCCCTGGCAAACCTCCACCACTACCCACATCAAGCAAATTTCCTGCTTTTATAAACGGCAAAACACTTAAACTATCCAACAAATGTAAAGTTACCATTTCACTCGGTTCACGCACCGCAGTCAGGTTATAGACTTTATTCCACTTTTGCAGCAAAGCCATATATGCCAGCAGTTTTTCTTGTGTTTCACGTGAAACATCCAAACCCATCTGAGCTATACCAGAGGCCAGTAAAGATGCCTCAGTCATGCCGCTTCTATATTAGGCTGCTGCGCCTGTTTTTTATGTTTACGCTTTAAATAGACCAACAACAACGAAATTGTCGCAGGCGTAATCCCGGATATACGACCCGCTTGTCCTATGGTTTCTGGTTTGTGCGCCAAGAGTTTTTGCCGCGCTTCTATACTTAAGCCGTGCACATCATTGTAATCGATAGCGCCATCTAATTTAATATTCTCACTGCCTTTTTGTTTAGCAATCTCATCTTTCTGACGGTCGATATACCCTTGATATTTAGCAGCAATCTCAACCTGCTCACGTACAGCTGGGTCAAGCTCGCCCATGCCCAACTCACCCATGCTCAGCATTTGTTCGTAGCTCACTTCTGGACGACGCAATAGCTCAAATAAGCTATATTCGTGATCTAGGGCTTTGCCTAGTACATTTTCTTGTGTTTCACGTGAAACATCATCTAGCGCAGGCTGTACAAATGTATGCTTTAAGCGCGCTTGCTCACGGGCAACCGCTTCTTGCTTGCGGCTAAAAGCTTCCCAACGTATATCATCCACCAAGCCCAATTTGCGGCCCATCTCTGTCAAGCGCATATCTGCATTGTCTTCCCGCAATTGCAGGCGATATTCAGCGCGCGAAGTAAACATGCGATATGGCTCTGTAACACCTGTGGTAATTAAGTCATTAACCAATACGCCCAAATAAGCTTCATCACGTGCAGGGCACCAACTTTCTTTTTCTTGTGCATATAGTGCCGCATTAGCACCTGCTAGCAAGCCCTGTGCTGCAGCTTCTTCGTAGCCAGTTGTACCATTGACTTGCCCTGCAAAGAACAAACCGCGCACTGCTTTGGTTTCTAAAGAGCTTTTTAATCCACGTGGATCATAATAATCATATTCGATTGCATAGCCGGGACGCAGAATATGCGCATTCTCTAATCCTTTAATTGACCTTACCAATGCAAGCTGAATATCAAAAGGTAAGCTGGTAGAGATGCCATTTGGGTAAATTTCGTTAGTATTTAAACCTTCTGGCTCCAAAAATAACTGGTGCGATTCTTTATCTGCAAAGCGATGGATTTTATCTTCCACACTCGGGCAATAACGCGGACCAACGCCTTCAATTACGCCTGTATACATGGGGGAGCGATCTAAACCAGATCGGATAATATCGTGCGTGCGCTCATTGGTGTGCGTAATCCAGCAAGGTACTTGTATAGGATGTTGTGCGACATTGCCAAGAAAAGAAAATACAGGTACTGGATTATCCCCTGGCTGCTCTAACATAACCGAATAATCAATCGTACGACCATCTATGCGGGGTGGGGTTCCTGTTTTTAAGCGCCCAGCAGGCAATCCAATTTCACGTAAACGCGCCGCAAGCGAGATAGCGGGCGGGTCGCCAGCACGCCCAGCGCTATAGTTTTGCAAACCGACATGAATCAAACCACCCAAAAATGTACCTGCGGTTAATACCACGCTTTTAGCACCAAATCGAAGGCCGATTTGCGTTACTACACCCACAGCCTTGTCACCGTCTAAGATAATGTCATCAACCGCTTGTTGAAATAGCCATAAATTTGGCTGGTTTTCTAGTTTTTTTCTAATCGCGGCCTTATACAGAACACGGTCTGCTTGCGCACGTGTCGCACGCACAGCCGGGCCTTTGCTTGAATTTAATATACGAAATTGGATGCCACCTTCATCAGTTGCAGCCGCCATTGCGCCACCTAAAGCATCTACTTCTTTAACCAAATGGCCTTTGCCAATGCCGCCAATACTGGGGTTACAAGACATTTGGCCCAATGTTTCAATATTGTGCGTCAGCAATAAGGTTTTTTGCCCCATGCGGGCAGCCGCAAGCGCGGCCTCGGTACCTGCGTGACCACCACCCACTACAATCACATCAAATTTATCTGGAAAATTCACTGTTTATCGTTAAAATCTTAAAAGAATTAGATTCTACTGCAAAGCGCATATGAAGTCATGTAAAAGCTAATTTTTAGGCATGTTTCACGTGAAACATTTTGCAATGTTTTAAAAACCAGCAAAATAAGATATTTAAATATCTATTGACGAATATAATATTGCGCGCCTATAGTGTAGTTTAAGATTAAACATAAACCCAACTTGCTGTTTAATGCTTAACGTTAAGATTA
>JAIYEJ010000227.1 GCA_027487055.1 Methylotenera sp.
GATTGCAGATGGTAAAGGTGCAGTTGCGTTGGCAGGCATTATGGGTGGTGAGCCAAGTTCTGTTACATTAGAAACAAAAGATATCTTTTTAGAAAGCGCTTTTTTTACACCTGACGTGATTGCAGGTAAAGCCCGCCGCTTGGGCTTAAGCACCGATTCTTCTTACCGATTTGAGCGAGGTGTGGATTTTGGTAACACGTTGCAGGCGTTGGAGCGAGTAACCGCACTAGTGGTAGCCATTTGCGGCGGCAAAGTAGGTGGAACTACACAAGCGGTGAGCAGCTTGCCTGCGCGTAAAAAGGTGACTTTACGCTATAGCAGGTTGCTTTCTGTTTTGGGCATTTTGATTCCGCAAAAAACTGTTGGTACTTTGCTGGCGCAGTTGGGCTTTGAATTTAGCGAAAATGACGATGTGTTTACTGTAGAAGCGCCCACTTATCGCTTTGATATCGTGCGCGAAGAGGATTTAATAGAGGAAATTGCTCGGCTATATGGCTTTGATAAAATCGAAGCAATTGCACCTATTGCCTCACTTGTCATGTTGCCCGCCCCAGAAGCTACATTAGATAAGGCTTGGGTGGCAGGTGTTTTGAGTATGCAGGGTTATCAAGAAGTGGTTACCTATAGTTTTGTAGATGAAACTTGGGAGCGCGATTTGATGGGCAATACAAATGCGATTAAGCTTAAGAATCCAATTGCTAGCAACATGAATGTGATGCGGAGCGGTTTGTGGGGCGGATTATTGGATGTGCTTAGCTACAATTTGAACCGTAAGCAAGAGCGCGCCATGCTGTTTGAGATTGGCGCAAGTTATTTTGCAGATCAGCAAGCTTACCATGAAGATGCGCGTGTGGCAGGCTTATGTTATGGCGCATTTAATCCAGAACAGTGGAGTACTGATGCGCGTGATGTTGATTTTTATGATGTCAAGGCGACAGTGGATGCGCTTACCCATGGGCAGGCTAATTATCGCGCTGAAACCCATTCTGCTTTGCATCCAGGGCAATCTGCGCGCGTGTATTTTCAGGGTAAAGCCATTGGTTGGTTGGGTAAGTTACACCCTAAATGGCAACAGCAATATGGATTAACAAAAAATACGGTGATGTTTGAGTTAAGTTTGCATGATTTGCTGCAAACAAAAGTAGCAAAATACCAAGAAGTCTCTAAGTTTTTACCAATTCGTCGCGATATTGCGGTGCTTGTGGATATCAATTTACCTGTACAGACTATTGTTGAGGCAGTCAATCAGGCTAATATCCAACTGTTGCATCAAATACAATTATTTGATGTGTATGTTGGAAAAGGGGTGCCTGAAAATAAAAAAAGCCTTGCATTTCTTGTACTTATGCAAGATACTCACAAAACGCTCGTTGATGTTGAGGTAGACGCTGCAATGGCCAAATTGCTCAATCTGCTAGAGAAAAAGTTCGACGCCGCATTAAGAAATTAGTGATAAATAATTTAAGATAATACAAAAAAAGCATTGAAGCTCAGGGGATTTTTATGACATTAACAAAAGCAGATTTAGCTGATTTACTGTTTGAGCAAGTTGGGCTAAATAAGCGTGAGGCCAAAGATATGGTCGAAGCGTTTTTTGAAGAATTGCGCACCGCTTTAGAAAAAGGTGATAGCGTTAAATTATCAGGTTTTGGTAATTTTGAATTACGTAAAAAATCTGAGCGCCCAGGCCGCAACCCTAAAACAGGTGAAGAAATACCAATTACAGCGCGTCGTGTCGTGACATTTCATGCAAGTCAAAAATTAAAAAGCAAGGTTGAGGATCATTACGCTAACGCATAAAGAAATAAATTTTATTCAATTACTTTTATGACAGAGCTAATCGCAAAAACCCAATTACCACCGATTCCCGCCAAGCGGTATTTTACCATTGGTGAAGTAAGTGATTTGTGTGGCGTTAAGCCACATGTGTTGCGTTACTGGGAGCAAGAGTTTACGCAGTTAAAACCTGTAAAACGTCGCGGTAACCGAAGATATTATCAGCATCACGAAGTATTGTTAATTCGTAAAATTCGCGATTTGCTTTATGAGCAAGGCTTTACAATTAGTGGTGCGCGCAATAGATTAGATGGCGCTGAAGAAAAAGCAGAAGTCGTTGAAATGCCACAAGAACAGACAACCGCGCAGGTTGTGCGTTTAAAACCTGAATCTACAAATGTTGTTAACTTTGTTGATTTAAGAAAAAAATTAAGCGAAGTAATTCAATTACTACGCGCATAAGTTTTAATTAATAGCCAATTCTGGCAAACAAATTAACAGTATTATTTTTTAAGCGCTAGGTGAGTCACCTAGCGCTTTTCATTTATAATGCACGCTCATTGCTTAATTCATTTTCATTTACTGCAATGCGGCTCGGGGCGTAGCGCAGCCTGGTAGCGTACTAGTCTGGGGGACTAGTGGTCGCAGGTTCGAATCCTGCCGTCCCGACCATTCAATTTTAAAATTTTTTCCCTTAAAATTTTAAGGGAAAAGTTAAAGATACAAACATCTAGTTTTATTTCTCATCGTCAGTTAATTATCAGTTTAAACCAATTATTTTATAAAAAATGACCTAGTTAGGAACCAATTGCATGACAGTTGCATTTTATGCACCATATCGGTGAATTGTGCACTAATATAGTGCAAAAAGTATTTTAATATCAATAACTTAGCTTGGTTGTGCAAAAGTTGTTGTAAAAATGCAAATTGCTTAATTTCAAGTTGCGATTGTATAAATTTATGAAATTTTTGTTTGATTAAAACCGATTCAGTTGTTAGGTTGATTACATGGGTGATGTAATTGTTAGCTAAGTTAATATGGTTAATTATTAAATAAAAGCACTCACTGATTTGGTGCATCTAATCAGAAAAATTTGTAGTAAATTTAGTTGTAAGATTTTTTAATTAACAAGGGAAACATATGAAAACTTCTAATTGGTTTTTAAACCGTCAAGTATTAAGTGCACTTTTAGCTGCGCCAATGTTGTTAAGTGCAACAGCATATGCGGACGAGGCTGCGCCAGCAGCAGTTGTAGAAGCGGCTGCACCTGCGGCACCAGCTGAGCCAGCATCGCCATGGACATTATCTGCAAACATCAACTTTACATCTGATTACTATGCACGTGGTGTGTCACAATCATGGCATGATCCTGCGATTCAAGGCGGTTTTGATGTGAGTCACTCAAGTGGTTTTTATGCAGGTGTATGGGGTTCTAGCATTTCTGAGCGTACCTATGTAGGTGGTAATACAGAGTTTGACCTTTATGCTGGATACAACGGTACATTTGGCGCGGTTGAAGGTTTAGGTTATACGGTTGGTGTGATTGGATATATTTATCCTAGTGGTGGTTGGGATGAGTATGATTTATTAACTGGTATAAGTGGTAAAGTTGACGAAGACTTTGATACTTGGGAAGCTAACTTTGGTTTATCTTACAAATGGGTAAGTGCTAAAGTTTCTTATACTTTAACTAACTGGTACGGTGCACAAAAATCAACTGGTTGGACAGATGATAGTGATGGTACTATCTACTACGAATTAAATGCTTTAGTGCCAACCTCAATCTGGGGTCTTAATTTAATTGCGCACGTAGGTTATTTGGACGTTGAAGGTGAATTAAGTCGTGATCCATTTTATGCTGGTGCAAATACAAATATCAACGGTCAAATTGTTGAGACTAGCCCTAATATGACCGATTGGAAAATTGGTTTAAGTAAATCTTTCGAAATCGCAGGTGCTGCTGGTTATAACGCCAGCTTAGTGTATGTAGGCGGAAACAACGGCGGAAAAGATGGCTACTGGGGTAATCTTGGATATGGTGGCTCAAGCTTTACAACTAAACCGGGTAGTGAAGATTTAACGGATGGCCGTGTAGTGTTAACCGTAGGTCGCTCATTCTAATTAAGGTTGTTATTTAATTTAGATGAATACAAAAGGGTGCTTCTGCACCCTTTTTGTTTTTCTGAACTATTATTTTTTTAAGCTATTGTTTATTAAATATGGCTAAAAATGATTTGCCACGCAAGGTGGCGTTAATAGTCGGAAACACGCATTCTATTTCGGAAATTTTTTGCTGTTTAATCAGCGCCGCAATGGTTTTTAGTGATGACATTGGGTTCTCTTTAAATGGCTGCTTATTTCATGGTGGGCATCACAAATTCGCTGCCTATGCTTTTACTGGCGGCAGGCCAGCGTGAGGTTGTGGTTTTTAAGCGTGTATAAAAGCGCACCCCCTCCATGCCGTAAATATGGTGGTCGCCAAATAATGAGCGCTTCCAACCTCCAAAACTATGAAACGCAATTGGCACAGGGATCGCCACGTTCACTCCCACCATACCCACTTGCACACGGTTAGTAAATTCACGAGCCACTTCGCCATCGCGGGTGAATATGGCGGTGCCATTGCCAAATTCGTGATCATTAACCAGTTTTAAAGCTTCTTCAAAAGAATTGGTGCGTACCACAGATAATACGGGCCCAAAAATTTCCTCTTGATAAATGCGCATGTCTTTGGTGACATGGTCGAATAAACAAGGCGCTAAAAAGAAGCCTTTTTCGTGACCTACATGGCTATAGCCGCGACCATCAATCACAAGCTTTGCGCCTTCCGTCACACCTAAATCGACATAACTTTTGACTTTTGCAAAGTGTTGTGGTGTCACAAGCGGACCCATATCGGCCTTTTCATTTAAGCCTTGATCAATAACAATTGTCTTCACTTTTTCTTTTAGTTTTTCTACTAATTTATCTGCCACATCCCCTACTGTTACAGCGACAGAAATCGCCATACAGCGCTCACCAGCAGAGCCGTAACCAGCTCCAATCAATGCATCCGCGACTTGGTCAATATCGGCATCTGGCATCACCACTAAATGATTTTTAGCGCCACCTAGCGCTTGCACGCGTTTGCCATTTTTAGTGCCGGTGCTGAATATGTGTTCTGCAATTGGCGTAGAGCCAACAAAGCTTATGGCTTGTACGCGTTTATCTGTCAGCAACACATCTACCGCTTCTTTGTCTCCATTCACCAAGTTAAATACACCAGATGGTAAACCAGCTTCTGCCAATAAATCTGCAAGCATTAAACTAGCTGAAGGTGTTTTTTCAGATGGTTTAAGAACGAAGGTATTGCCTGTTGCTAAAGCCATGGGAATCATCCACAGCGGCACCATGACGGGAAAGTTAAACGGTGTAATCCCAGCTACCACACCTAATGGTTGATGCATACTATAAGTATCGATGCCTGTGCCAACATTGTCGTTAAAGTCACCTTTCATTAGGTGCGGCATGCCACAGCAAAATTCAACCACCTCAATACCGCGTGTGACTTCGCCACGCGCATCTGAGATTGTCTTGCCATGCTCTAATGAAATGGCTTTTGCTAAATCGTTTGCGTGCAAATCTAGTAGTGCTTTAAATTTAAACATAATGCGTGCGCGGCGTAAGGCGGGCGTGGCAGACCAAGCAGGAAAAGCCGCTTCTGCAGCGCTGATTGCGCTAAGTGTTTCATCTACGGTTGCATTACTTAAATGTGCACTTACTTCACCTGTGGCAGGGTTAAAAACCTCGCTGTGTCTTCTGCCAGTACCTGCAACATGTTTGCCGTTAATGTAATGTCCAATCATATTCATCCTGCATGCTCCAATTGATTTTTGTGATGTGTGTGGTGACCTAAGTCCATTAAGTCTGCATGTTGCATGGTTTTTTGATACTCCAAAAGGCTGGCAGCAGCCCATGCTTGCTCATTTTTAAGGAAATTGCTTGGTTTTAATCCAGCTTCTCCATGCGCTGATAGTTGTGCCGCTAAAAACTTAATGGCATCTGCCAGCGTGTTAAATATTCGGTCAATCTCATGTTTTTCGATGGTAAGTGGGGGAGATATTGCAATTACATCTCCCGTAAAGCGCACATGCACGCCTAATTCATAACATTTCAAATAGACTGCAAAAGCACTTACCCCAGCTTTTGGCTCAAGCTCAATACCAGCGACTAAGCCTAAATTACGAATATCACGCACCATGGGCAAACCTTTTAAGCTGTGCACAGCTTCAGCAAAATAACTACTTAAGTTATTTGCGCGCGCTTCTAACTGTTCATTTGCAAAAATATCAAGTGTTGCAATGGCTGCAGCGCACGCAATCGGAATTGCTGTATAAGTATAACCATGAGGTAGC
>JAIYEJ010000340.1 GCA_027487055.1 Methylotenera sp.
GCTTGTTGCAATTTAACTGCCGCCCGCGTACATAAATCATCTATCGCTGGCACGCCTTGAATATGGTTGATACGTTTTATTTCACCTGTATTGGTAGGCTTTAACTTAAGCGTATCGTAAAAATCTAACAGTTGAAACACGCTTTGTAGCGTGTGGTAGCCATTATCACGTCGCCCAGTAATGTGCAAAAACAGGTTTATTTTTGCTGGTGCCAAAAATGATTGAAAGTCTTGGTCGGCATCAAATTGTTGCGAGCTTTTACTTTGCATAGGAATATTTTGCATATCAGCACATTTTAACCTATGCATTTGTATGACCGAATGGTTTAGCTAAAATATCCTATCTTTCACCATTTTTTAGTTGTCGAACTTACTGTTCTACAACAACGCGCCCATTGATTGCTTGTATTGGGCGATTATTTTTGTGTTTAATTGCGGCTTCAAATGTTTCGATTTGCGTCTTAGAAGCGGTCATAGGCGTTTTGAGCACTATCCAGCGTACGCCTTCAGTACATGGCGGCTTGGTGAGAGAACCACTAAAGCGATAATAACTGCGATTTTCTGGCATTAATTCGCTGGGGATTACCCTTGTTTTAACTGGTGCAGGCTCAGTGTTTTTATTTGATAGCTGCAGCCATAGTTTATCAAGTGCGGCGTTTGAATTACCTTCTTTAAACATAACGCTAATAATGGTTAAGTTCCCTTTATTGTCGACATGTATCAATTGCGCTTCTAGTGGAAAAGACTTTTTATTGATGGTGTTTTCGCTAGGGGCGTGAAAATGCATTTCTTTTAACTGATAGGCTGCGCTATCAAGCACTAACATATTGCCTGTTTTAAAATTAACTTGTACGGTATGACCATTGTTAATCACTTCCTTGGCGGGGAATTTATGTATCCCTCGTACAGGCTTTAAGGAGGCGTGGATGGTATTTTCGATATTAATAGGCGATTGGTTGAACCCAGTTGCGCATGTTGCAAACGCGCTATCTAACTTGCCCCAGTTTTCTGGGCCATCCTTACCCTCATAAGACCATGTGGGGTTTTTAGTGTCCTCTTTCGATGTTTTTGATTTTTTCGAAGCGTCTTTAGAATCCACTTTGTTAATCGATGGTGTAGATTTTGCCACAGGCGCCTCTGTCTTGGTGGGCGTTTCAGCTTTTACTTCTTCAGGTTTGGCTTCATTTGGCTTGGCTTCATTTGGCTTGGCTTCACCAGGTTTTGAAATATTAGGCTTCAATTCGCTTGGCTTAGCTTCTGTTGGCTTTGAATCCTTAGCTTTTTCTGATTTAACAGGGGATTCAGCAACAACGGGTTTTTTATCTTGGCACACATAGCGCATTGCAATATCTACGTCAGATTCTGGAACAGGCTCTATAAATTCTGCATTTTTGGGATCAACACCCGCAGAATATACTAGTTCATTGTTGAAATATTGAAACACTTGAGAAGTAGCAGATTTTTGTGCGCTACAATCGAACAACCAAAGTAATTTTGAAGTGTTATATTGCGTATCTAATGTTTCAGGATTGGTTTGTGGCTTTTTATATTCAACTTTCACCCAAGCTTTTTTATAGTAGTCTTGTTGTAATATGGTTTGCTTATCCAGCATGAGCTTTGAATTGCCGTTATCGCCAATGCGCACCCAATTAGTCGCATGACTGCTGCCACAGATCAAGAAAAAAACAATAGCAAATGTAATGTGTTTATACATACGCGCAATTATGCGCAAAAACAAAACACTTTTAATGCAAAAGAAGTGCTGGAATTAAGCCTTAATTCTAAGGTTTAGACCTTGAAATACAGCCTAAAACAAGTCCCGCTCACGCAGCCATTTTGTTGCAATCCATTTTTCGCCTGCAATCACTGGCATACCAGCGTGTAATGTTCTTTCATCCACTTCACCTTGTTGGCTTACGTTTTCGAAATACAGTGCTGAACCTTTTTTAGCACGTATGCTCAGTCCTAAATTAGGTAAATCTGTGCTTCCACCAGCTTTAGGTGTATTTAAATACATAATCAAAGTTGCCAGTCTTTGGCCGCCTTCTGCAATCAGCCCTTGGCTACTTGCGTCAGATGGTGAAAAGTAATCAAAATGGGCTTTGTATTCCCCGCCTAAAGCATATTGCAATATTTGTATCGCCTCTTGCTGTTTGATTGCAAAACCAAAAACTTCTGTAATTCTATTTTCGATGGCAATGACAACATCGCTACTTTGGTGTTCAAAGTGAGTGCCGCGTGAGGTACGTTCTGGATGCTTTACAAATTTGCCTGTGACGGGGTCAATGACTGTTGAATCTTCCATTTTGGCTTTTGAGTGCATCACTAAGGTATCGCACTCAGTCTCGCTTAAAAAATCATCAAACACCATTAAACGTGGTGAGTTAAGTGAAATCAAAGGCTTAAATACATCTGAATTTTTACGTTGATGAATAATACTTTGCCATGCTGTATTTGCGCTTGTGATGTGTTCTGGAAATTTATCTGCTTCGGCAAACGCTTTTGTCACCATGTCACGCGAAATTCCAGCAGAATAGCCAGCAACTTGCATGCTTGTAATCATTGATTCTAACGTGCAGCCTCTCGCAATTTGCGATTTTAACCACTCTTCTAGTGTTTCTTGATTCATAATTGATTGGGCGCTTTAACTTTTTAAATCGGTAAATAAAAACTTCGGCAGAATGTAAATAAAGCATTAGCGTTATTTAATAACAATGTGTAGAGTTAAGTTTAATCTAACTAATATTCTATATACCAAAAGAACTTTTATTTCTTATGATAATTATATCCTCCAATTACGGCCAAGGCTGGGAGCCTATTCAAGAAATGGTTAAATTAGCGGCTGAACTATTTGATGCTGAACTAATCCTCCTAGATGATCAATCGCAAAACTTTTTGTCCCGGGTTGAGATTATTTTATTTAAAAGGCAAATCAATCCTGCAAAAGAAGAGTGCTTGCTAATAGCGCCTGATCCTAGCGCTCTTCTATATTTATTTTGTGTGGCTGGATGGAGAAAGCGTTTCAGATATATATCCGCTTGGGTGATAGATTCTTTTTGGGTAGATCGCATTCCCAGATTAGTAAAGTTATCGCATCACTTTGATCATGTCTTTATTACTACCGAAGAAGATGTTAGAGCGTGGACAGATGCAATAAAAACGCCTACATCTTGGCTAACTTGGGGGAGTGATGTTTTACGATGTGGTGGAACTGGATCAGATCGACAATGGGATTTAACGCGAGTTGGTCGCCAGCCTCCCGAGTGGGATGATGATGCAAATACGGAGCGCGCTTGCAAAGAAGTCGGCCTAAGTTTTCATGGGAGAGTTAAGGCTGGTGAAACCACGCATGAAAATCAGAAGCTATTAATGGAACATTACAAACAAACAAAATTTTTGCTTGCTTTTTCAAATACTGCACACTATAGCGCGTACACACATCCCTCACGTCAATATATCACTGCGCGTTGGACCGATGCGCTTGCTTGCGGGGTGATAGTAGCTGGTGTCCCACCAAACGAAAAGAGTATTAATAGATTGCTTTGGAATGGTGCAACGCTAGATTTAAAATCAGTTGAAATTAAACAGGGACTTGAGTTGATTGCAAATGCGGTTGAATCTTGGAGACCAGATCAAGCAACATTAAATTATAAAATGTCTCTAGAAAGACTTGATTGGAGATGGAGATTTGCTGAAATAGCAAAAGTAATGAATCTATCTCCTAAGAAGCTGCACGCAGAAATAAAACAGTTAGAAACTAAAATAGCAGATTTCTGATTTCTAATACTATAAGCTGGGTAAAGCTTAATTAAATACTTAGCATGACAACAATCGCAAAAAAGATACACCACTTTAAGACGACTTTGCGTTAAATTAACAACAAACTTTCTCAAGTTTCATGTTAAGCAGGGTTTTAACTAATTGCTGAAAGACACAAAATTAAATCTTATTTGCTAGTATTTAACCATTCATCCACAATTAATTTTAAATTAACTTTGTCGCTTTTAAGTAGCACTTTTTTTGGTAAAAAAATGCCGTTAGTTTCGGTGTAGTTTTCGTAGCTTATATCCCACCCATCTTGTTTTAAAGTAGTAAGCCAACCATTTTCATCCCAACTTGAGGCGTCTATTTTGCTTTTGGTGGGTTTTCCTAGTGCCCAGTCGCTTAAACCGTTTAAAGGCAAGCGCCAACCCAGCGTGGCTTCGGTAAGGCTCTCTGCATCTTGTGTTTTTATACTATGACCATCTTCTGTGGTGAGTATGACCTCACTGGGGGTTTTAACAATATTCGCTTTTTTTCCACCTAAAGGTGAGAAAATATCGATGTTGTCATTTGCTATTTTATGTTGCCAAGCAATTCCGCCAGAAAAACCACGTGGATTAGTCGCGACGCCAATTCTGCCTTTAAGTGAAAATGACTGAATATTAGCAAGCGATGCTAGATGCTTTTGATTAAGGCTCGAGTTACTTTGATTTGTAGAAGGTTTAGTTGCTAGTGGTGAACAAGCGGTGATGCTTAAGAATACCAAAAAAACACATACACTACGCAGATAAAAGTGATAAAGCTGCAAATTGAGCCCTTAAATTAAAACTTAAGAACTAAATTTCTTAGACGTAGCAACTAATACATCGTTTTCGGGGAATTCTTTTAAGGCGCTTGCCCAGATTTTTTTAGCTTCTTCTTGCAAGCCTTGCTTCCAAAGTACTTCGCCTAAATGCGCAGCAATTTCAGGATCGGCCTGCATGTTATATGCTTTTCTTAAATAATCTGCAGCTAAGCCCAAATTACCCAAACGATAATGCACCCAACCTAAACTGTCTATCATGAAGTGATCATCTGGCGATAACTTAACCGCAGTTTCTAATAGGGATAGAGCTTCTTTTAATTTAACATTACGGTCTGCAAATGAGTAACCCAATGCATTGTAGGCAGCTGCATAATCAGGCTTAATTTTTATCAGTTTGTATAGTGCTGTTTCCATTAAGTCGAACTTACCCACACGCTCTGCTGCCATGGCGTAGTCGTATAAAAGCTCATTTGAGTCTGGCCAATTTTTGATAGCCTTCTCCATCAAGTCGAAGGATTCTTGATTACGCTTTGCTTGGCTTAATAAATTTGCTTCAATTTGAACAACTGACATTTGTTGTTCTGGCGTTAAATTATCCACTTCATCAAGCATTTTAATTGCTGCGTCGACACTCACACTGCGTGCAATTACGTTTGCGGCTGAGACTCTACCTCCAAGATAATGATCTCCAGATTGAATCTTGTCATACCACTCAAGCGCTTTTGCATCGTTTTTTTGACGTTCAGCACTACGACCTAAATAACCATATAGTTGCTCAGGGTCTTTGAAACCAGAAGCAATCGCTTGTTGTAAATACTTGTCTGCCATTAAAAAATCGTTTGATTCTAGCGATAACAAGCCTACAACAGCTGCAACCTCAGGATTGCTATTAGAACTTTCAACAAGTTTTACAAACTCTGGTTTAGCTTCGGCATGGCGTTTTTGGCTAACCAACAATTTTGCATAAGCCATCCGCAAATCATTCGCTTTGGGGTATTTCTTTAAAAAACCTTGGTAAAAACTGATGCCATTTTCAGGCGAATCTTTTGTAAGCATTTGGCCTTGTAATTGCGCCCCAATTTCCCAGCCGGGACGTAACTTATTGGCTGTTTCAAGTTCATTTTTAGCTAAATCTTTTTTTTCTGCATTTAGTGCAGCTTGTGCAATGGCAAAGTGCGCTTCTGGTAGCTTGGGGTAAGGTGCAGCAAACTCTGCGATCGCAGCTAATACTTCGTTTTTATCTTTTTGGTTTACAAGCAAACTATTTAAAAATAAAAATCCGTTTGCCCGTGTTTCCTCTTTTGCTAATAACTTTTGAATATGCGGTTTAGCTTGCTTTAAATTGCCGCTAGCAACAAGCAATTGACTAGAAGCTTGTTGCGCTTCCATGGAACTCGGGTCTAATTCAGCCCATAAAGTAGCCGCTTGTAGCGCCATGCCAGGTTGGTTTGCATAAGCTGCAGCTCGGGCTGCGCGCTCAGCTAAGCGAGCATCACGTGTTTGTCTCGCCAAGTCTAAAAATAACTGGCTCGCTAATATGACATCACCGCGTTGACCAGCAATTTCACCTAGCAAAAATTTATACACAAACTCTGCATTTGCAGAGGTTATTGTAGGCGCTGTACTAGAGTCTGCAAGGGCAGATGGCGCGTTTGCTATTGCAAAACTTGTTAATATACAAGCTACTATTTTTCTAATTTGAGGCATTCAATTTAATCCGCGATTATGTATTAAGTATTGTTTAGTCCGTGACAGTCTGCGCAAGTTCAGCCATAATTAAAGGTTACATAACAAATTAATATTACTTTAAGTAAGACTATAACTTTTTGTATGAAACTTATCTAGCATTTTTGTTTCTTAAAGCTTTATTTTTGACTATTTGTTATAACGCGTTATTTGGATGATTTATTAGGGTAATTAGCAAAATTTATGGATAACTTAACAGTAGAAGCAGTTGAATTAACTAGGCTTTACGGTGGACGTGAAGCAGTAAGCAATGTGAGCTTTTCAGTCAAGCAGGGCGAAGTGCTTGGTTTTTTAGGACCAAACGGCGCGGGTAAATCAAC
>JAIYEJ010000215.1 GCA_027487055.1 Methylotenera sp.
ATCACCTGAGCAGCAAGTGCATTTAAGGCCGACAATTGAGCGTTTGTCAGAGATTTCGGCTCACTATCCAATACGCAAAGCGTTCCAAGCGGCAAACCATCTTCGCTAACCAAAGGAACCCCTGCGTAGAAAGCCAAGTGAGGATCACCTGTTACCAGCGGGTTGTCGTGGAATCGTTCGTCCTGTGTCGCGTCTTCGATAACGAGTGCGTCATTCTGAAGAATCGCATGACCGCAGAAAGAAATGCGGCGTTCAGTTTCATTAACATCCAGACCAAAACAGGACTTGAACCACTGGCGGTTCTCATCCACTAAGCTGATTAAGGAAATAGGAACACCGAACAGGCGCATCGCCATCCGCGTAACTCGATCGAATCGCTCTTCATGAGATGTATCTAGTATTTGGAGTGAGCGTAATGAAGAGAGTCGCTCTTGCTCATTTACGGGGAAATCTGGTTCTTTCATTTTTGCTCCGAATGATTTCAAACAACTTTAGTAAAAGCTAAGTTAATAGAAATAATACATATGTCTAGTTTGATTTGATTATGTAGATACAATCATATAAAAAGAAGGCACAAATAAAAAATAAAAAACAATACTATTAACATAAATCATAAATCATAAATCATAAATTGATCATACCAAATTCAATTGAATTATATTGCAAGGACTGATATGTTTTTATGGGTTACTTTTGTTTATTTGATTGCAATAATTCAAAGTGTTACTTCAAGTAAATCTGAAGGAAGTAGACTTATGTCTAACTTATTTCGGGCAGACATTAGAAATACAAACTTAATTTTTGAATGTCGCCTTAGGGGATTTAGTGCACATTGAATATCTATATTATGGGGCAATTGTTGTGGATTATTTTCTATGAGTGCCCCACCAGTGTCCCATAGAGCAGAAAAGAAAAAAGCCCACATCTCTGCGAGCCTTTTATTTATTTGGTAGGGTGTGCGGGGATCGAACCCACGACAAACGGATTAAAAGTCCGCTGCTCTACCAGCTGAGCTAACACCCCATTGTGCTTTACAAGTTAAAATGAATGTATAACTTGGATAAATTTTCAGTTAAAGAATATATACAGTTAAACAGCCATTAAAACCAAACCATTTATACCGTACTTGCATTAACTACGAAAGGGCGCAATTATGCTAGAAAGTAAGACTCTGGTCAACGACTGTTTAGCATTTTTGAATTTATTTTTGACTAAATCTTAAATAAAAATCACCCAACATACTCTAGACAAAGGGCACTCAGAAAAGTTGTGTCAATTTTGTAATTTAATTTGTCGTTTAAATTGATGATTAAAAAACATATCGCCTGATATAATTGCAAGTTATTAAGAAACTTTTATGAGAGTTATTTAACAATGAGAATCATTTTATTAGGTGCGCCTGGCGCTGGCAAAGGTACACAAGCCACATTTATTAAAGAGAAATTTAATATTCCACAAATTTCTACAGGTGATATGTTGCGAGCTGCTGTTAAAGCAGGCACGCCACTCGGGCTTGAGGCCAAAGGCCATATGGATAGCGGTGGCTTAGTGCCAGATGCAGTAATTATTGGCTTAGTAAGCGAGCGTATTAAAGAGGCAGATTGTGCTAATGGCTTTTTGTTTGATGGCTTTCCGCGCACGATTCCACAAGCAGATGCAATGAAAAATGCAGGGGTAGGCATTGATTATGTGGTTGAAATTGATGTGCCAGACAGCGCAATTGTTGAGCGCATGAGTGGTCGCCGCAGTCATCCAGCAAGTGGGCGCACTTATCATGTCAAATTTAATCCACCAAAAGTTGCTGGTAAAGACGACTTAACTGGGGAAGATTTGGTACAGCGTGATGATGACAAAGAAGATGTCGTTAAAAAACGCCTTGATGTTTACCATTCTCAAACCAAACCATTGGTAGATTATTATGCTAACTGGGCTAAAAGTGGCGTTGCTGGTTCACCCAAGCACGTTAAAGTAAACGGCCTTGGCGAGATGAACACTATTCGTGATAGCGTTTTTTCCGCGCTTACATAATTGAAACAGAACCGTTACATCGTTTTAATGCCTGACACTTAGGCTTTAATTGACAGGAACAAGGTTGAATATGAGCGAAAAAGATACTTTAGGCGCTGAAAACACAACCAACTACTTTCCTTTAGTACGAAAAGTCAAAGCTAGCGCAATTATTTCTTGGCTGAAAGCAGGCATAAAAGATACTCGCCGCGCTGGCTTTTCGAGCCTATTCTATGGTGTCTTTTTTGCTCTTGCTGGCTTAGTTATGCACTTGGTAGTTATTAAAGCATATTGGCTAATGACTGCTCTCACAACGGGTTTTTTGCTATTAGGGCCATTTCTTGCTATGGGTCTTTACGACTTGAGTCGTCGCATTGAGCTAGGTGAACCAGCTAAACTCGTCCCAACACTCACTGCTTGGCGTCAAAATCTTATCAATGTTAGTATATTTGCAGGGGTGTTAGTTGTAGTTTTGCTTATTTGGGCACGCTCATCAATGGTAATTTTTGCCATTTTTTTTGAAGGTGCATTACCTACTTTTGCTGATGTCGTATTGAATGTATTGGCATTCAAACAACCGATTTTTACCATAGTCTATTTTTCTATTGGGGGGCTATTTGCTGCCTTTATTTTCGCCATCAGTGTTATTGCAATACCATTAATGGCTGATCGCAAGACAGATGCAATTACCGCTGCAATCGCAAGCCTGTTGGCAGTGATACGTAATCCTTTTCAAATGCTACTTTGGGCACTATGCATCGTGATACTTGTAGGCATTGGTTTTGCTACGAGTTTTTTGGGCCTGATTGTAACCATGCCAATAGTTGGACACGCAAGCTGGCACGCATATCGAGACTTAGTCGAAGCGAGCTAACCAATTTATATAAATCAATAGTCGTGATTAGTTCTAACGCTTGCTTCATACAAGCGTTTATCATGACTTCATTGTATAATTTTATATTCTTAAAAACTCATTGATTTAACACTCTTTATGCAACAGCAGTATCCTTTTAAGCAAATAGAACAAGAAGCGCAGCAAGATTGGGCATCCATTAACGCCTTTGCAGCCTCAGAAGATTCTACAAAACCCAAATATTATTGTTTATCCATGTTCCCCTACCCAAGTGGGCGCCTGCATATGGGGCATGTGCGTAATTACACAATTGGTGATGTGTTAAGTCGCTTTCACAAAATGAAAGGCTATAACGTTATGCAGCCAATGGGCTGGGATGCTTTTGGCTTACCTGCGGAAAATGCTGCAATTGCCAACAAAACAGCACCTGCTGCATGGACATATAGCAATATTGAGCATATGAAAGCACAGTTAAAACAGCTGGGCTTAGGCATTGATTGGAGTCGCGAGATTGCCACTTGCAAGCCAGATTATTACAAATGGGAGCAATGGCTATTTACCGAGCTATTTAAAAAAGGCTTAATTTACAAAAAAACCGCAACGGTAAACTGGGATCCAGTGGACGGCACCGTACTGGCCAACGAGCAAGTTATTGATGGCCGCGGCTGGCGTAGCGGCGCATTAGTAGAAAAGCGTGATATTCCACAATACTTTATGAAAATAACAGCTTATGCCGAAGAGTTACTTAATGATTTAGATAAGCTAAAAGGCTGGCCAGAACAAGTCAAAACCATGCAACGCAACTGGATAGGCAAAAGCTATGGTTGCGAAGTAGAATTCCCAATTATCGGTCAAAATAGTAATTTGAAGGTTTACACCACACGCCCAGACACCTTAATGGGTGCGACTTACGTGGCGGTTGCCGCTGAGCATGCGCTGGCGACTATAGCCGCTCAAAACAACCCAACATTGGCTGAATTTATTGCCGAATGCAAACGCGGCAGTGTTGCAGAAGCAGATGTTGCCACCGCCGAGAAAAAAGGTATGGCGACAGGTTTGTTTGTGACGCACCCTTTAAATGGCGAGCAATTGCCTGTTTGGGTGGCGAACTACGTACTAGCCAGCTATGGCGAAGGAGCTGTGATGGCCGTGCCTGCGCATGATGAACGCGATTTTGAGTTTGCGAATAAATACAAATTATCTATTAAATCAGTGATTAA
>JAIYEJ010000217.1 GCA_027487055.1 Methylotenera sp.
AGCATGTTTAATTGAATTATTAATTGCCTCTTGCACGATACGGTAAATATTAATGTTTAAGTTTTCGCCAAGTTTATCTAAGCTACCCTCTAAATTAAGCTTAATATTCATATTTGGGTGTTCATTCTGTAATTGGTTCACAATATCACGCAAGGTTTCGCTTAAGCCTAAGTTATCTAACGAGCCTGGTCTTAATTGCCGAATAATATTGTGCATACCATCATAAATATGATTTGCGGCGGCCACAATGGTTTGTGCATGACCAGAAACCTCTGGCGCAGATTCTTTGGTTTTATTTGCAATCGCTACTGCAAAAGTTTTCACTGCGGTGACATATTGACCAAGTTCATCATGCAACTCGCGCGATAAACTTCTGCGCTCTTCTTCAATATGCGTTTGAATAAGTGCAGTTAACTGACGGTTTTCTTCTAGCTCGCGCTCTGCCGCAAGCGATTCTGCCATCCGATTTAAACTATGGCCAATAAGGTCAAACTCTGGAAGATCAAAGTTTGGTAACCGTGGTGATAAATCACCTTGCTCAATTGTGTTAATGGCCTTAATCATCGGCTGCAATGGTTGTAACCAACGCCCTAACATCCAATACACCATAATATTTAGAAGCACAAAAAAAGCCAGCCCAACAAAAAACAAATAACGCATTTTTGCCCATGCTTCACGAATGGCGCCTGAAGGGTTGGGTTCTACAATAAGCTTGCCGTAGTAAATATCCCGCGAGATTGACTTCTCGTGCGGGTCTAATAACTTATAAAACCAATCTGGTGGATTTACATTAGCGCGATATTTAGAGGGTGGAGATTTAAAAATCTCTGCGCCACCTAAGTTGTAAAGTTTGATTTCATTGCCACGCACATGCCCCAAGTGATTTAAAAAGCGATACATCACCTCGTGTGTAAAGCCCCACTCAGGGTTTTGTACCGAGCTCGCGATGACAGTATCGAGCAGTTGCACTGTAACTCTGGTGGCCGCCTCTACCCCTTCTTGAATAGAATCTTTAGTACCTTGAAAAACAATAAATCCAACTGCTGACATAAATAACAGCAATAAAGCAGTAATGAGTAAATTTAAACGCAGGCGTAAGCTCATGCGGCTGATTATAGCGAATTAATCGCTAGCTTGTTCTAGTGAATACCATGAAACTACAACAGAAATGTAAAGAACAAACATTGCACCCTTAGATTTTTTCTTAAGTTTTTTTACCTATTTCGTTAAAATTTAGTTTCATTTTAAGCAAAATTTCTAACAACATCTAATCATCTGCCCTATAGGCTAATACCAGACCTCTTTGATGGCATTGTTTTTCACTCGGGCGTATTAATATTGTTTTTTCAATCTATTAAGTTTAAGCTTTCAGAGAAGCTTACAGTGCCTAACCTTCTAAACCTAAAAATTTTGGGATCTAGACATGTCCTATTTGCATATAGCATATATTCATCTTGCCACCGTATTATTTGCTTCAATATTGGGCGCGCTTTTGCTAGTGAACAAAAAAGGTACCGCATCTCATCGGCGCATTGGTAAATATTATATGATGCTCATGCTCACAACCGCTGTCGTTGCATTATTGATGCCGGCAAAAGTTGGCCCAGCATTTTTAGGGCATTTTGGTTTTATTCATTTATTTTGCGTGTTAGTGTTGTACGCTGTACCAACTGCTTATTTTGCAGCTAGAAAAGGTGAACTAGCTAAACACAAATACAATATGATATGCGTGTATTTGGGCGGCATTTTAATTGCAGGCGCATTTACACTTATGCCAGGGCGTTTATTACACAAGTGGCTTTTCTAAAAGGATTTTAACTTAATTACGCAAACTTTTTATAAACTTAGAATTAAATGGAATTAGCAAAAATAATTACCCTATTTGTGTTGACTGCAATTGCAGAAATTGTAGGTTGCTACTTGCCTTACCTGTGGCTTAATCAAGGCGGTTCAGTTTGGTTACTGATTCCTGCCGTATTGAGCCTTAGTATATTTGTGTGGCTGCTGACCTTACACCCCATTGCCGCTGGGCGTATTTATGCAGCATATGGCGGCGTTTATATTAGCGTAGCAATTATTTGGCTTTGGCTGGTGCAATCAATTAAACCTAGCTTCACCGATTGGCTGGGCGTGATGGTTTGCCTGATTGGCGTATCTATTATAATGCTGGGCGCCAAATCAACTTAATAAACTAGACTTAACAAAACGAAACTAAAGATTAAAATCACTACAAAAAATTAAAATGCATACCTACCACGCACATGTTTACTTTGCGATTAGCCAAACAACGCTTGCTAGAAAAGTACGCGAGAATATTTTAAAAGATATACCACAAATTACTTACGCAGGTCAGTTAATTCCAGTCTCTGTTGGACCGCATACCATGCCCATGTTTGAGCTTCACATTCCAGCAAATATGATTAATTATGCCAAAGCCAGCATCGATGAGTTGCGAGAAGGTTTATCGGTTTTAATTCATCCATTACAGCAAGATGAGCTAGACGCACACACCAACTCAGCCATATGGTTAGGCACAAAATTAGACTTAAAGCTAGACGCATTAACTTAGTACTTGGTCAAAATTAATCTGCAATTTTGATGGTTTGATATTCAGTAGAAACTGGCGGGTAAGCTAATTCAAGACTTTTTAAAGAGTTCAATAAAATTTTAGATATCAATAAGTTACGATTCGTTTTCGAATCCGCTGGTATTACGTACCAAGGCGCATAGTCAGTCGAAGTTGCCTTCATTGCATTCTCATAAGCTTGCATGTAGTTGTCCCATAATTCGCGCTCTTTTAAATCCCCCTCATTAAATTTCCATGTTTTGGTTGGGTCACTTAATCGCTCTATCATGCGAACTTTTTGCTCTTCTTTAGAGATATGCAGATAGCATTTAACAATCAACGTGCCTGTTTCAGATAGCATGCGCTCAAAATCGTTAATTTGTGCGTAGCGGCGTTTACATTCAGTTTCGTCTATCCAATCATGCACTTTTACAATCAGCACATCCTCATAATGGCTGCGGTTAAAAATCACGATCTCACCTTTTTTAGGCACTTCTTTGTGTATGCGCCATAAATAATCGTGCGCAAGCTCAATCGGTGTGGGGCTTTTAAAACTCGCTAGGCGAATACCCAATGGGTCGCACTCACTAAATACATGCTTAATCGTACCATCCTTACCACTAGCGTCCATGCCCTGCAATATCATCAAAACCTTGTGCTTTGCTTGTGCATGTAAAATATCTTGTAAGGCATTAATCTCAGTCGCAAGCTTTTCGAGCAACAGCGCATCTTGTGCCTTATCGCCCGTGCGTTCAGATTTATCACTAGCTTTGTAATTGCTTAACGCAAACTTTTTAGGATTAACACGATATTGATCCAAATTTGCCATAATTTTCCTGTGAGATATTCGCACCTAATTGATGTGCTAAATTAACACACTCAAAACAGTATCGCAAAATAATTATATTGGCATGACACTTACAACAATAAAAACAACTTAATATCAATTATGAAAACACCATTTATTTTATCCTCTGCA
>JAIYEJ010000061.1 GCA_027487055.1 Methylotenera sp.
ACTCTGCAGCTAAAATCCAACCAGCCTCAATTGCTAATTCTTTGGCTTTTTTACGATTTGTATCCCAAATTTTGCCAAACTCGCGCATCGGTGGAATCTTTGTAAAACCATCTCTAAAACGTTGTACGCGACCACCTTCATGATCAACCGCAATCAATAAAGGCGGGCTGCGAACCTCATGGATACTGGCTGTCAGAGCACGTAATTGTGCGCAACTTTCAAAGTTACGAGCGAATAAAATCACACCCCCAACGAGCGGATGTTGTAATCTTTTAATGTCATCAGCACTTAATTCGGTGCCGACCACATCTAGCATAACTGGACCTAAACTCAATTGAGAATCCTTTCAAATCCAACTTTTGGGCATATCACTTCGTTACGCGGTAGTCGCAATCTCGCTGTACAACCTCGTAATATCTTGGTTTCTGCGTTCCGTGCGCCTCGTACCACATCCCAAAACTTTGTATTTTTAAGCACTCTCATTAAGCTTTTTTCGCATTTGATAAATAAAGTTTATTTTAACTTATGGATTATTTCAACCTGTACAAGGAGGTAACTTCTTTCACCCGCGCCGCGTAAAGTGGGTCAGTTTGATCGGTTGATTTAGCATGCTTAGGCGCTATATCCATTTTTTCAACAACCACCAAATCTGCATCTGCAATCCATTTTTGCAACTCTTCTTTGGTGCGCAAACCCAAATGCTCGGCTAAATCAGACATAATCAGCCATGCTTCACCGCCTTTGTTTAAATAGCTTTTAACGCCATTTAAAAAACCTTTCAACATCTTACTATTTGGGTCGTAAATCGCATGCTCAATTGGCGCATTGGCCTTGGCGGGCAACCAAGGTGGGTTGCATACAATTAAATCAGCCTTTTTTTGGCCTTTGGGGAATAAATCCGCAAGCTCAAGCTCAATATATTGGTTTAAATCTAGTTTTTTAACATTTTCTGCCGCACAATTGAGTGCGCGCACGTTATTATCGGTGCCAATCACTTTTTTAATGCCGCGCGTGACTAAAATAGCCGCAATCACACCAGTACCAGTACCAATATCAAATCCAGTTTTAGCATCATTTAAAGGCGCAGTGTTAATCATATCTAAGTACTCGCCACGTACAGGACTATATACGCCGTAATGTGCGTGGATATTGGTTGCTAAGGCATCTATAAACACACCTTTTTTGCGCCACTCATTTGCGCCAACCATACCCAATAGCTCCCGCAGTGAGAGTACTAGTTTTGTAGGCACTTTATCAATTTTGGCATTAGTAATCAGCGCACCTTCAACCGCTTCTTTTACATTGGGCGCACGTTTTAACTCACAACTCCCATAAGTTAATTCGATTAACACTTTATTGGCAATATTTGCACGTTGAATTTGTCGTGCACGGTGCTGATGAAATGCTTGCGTTAAGTTTTCTGCTGGTAATGGCGGCTTAACATCAAACTTACGCGTGATGGCCTGCAGCAATTGCTTAGCATTTTGGAAGTCACCCCTGTACAACAGCGCAGCCCCTTCACATACTTGTTTATAAGCTATTTTAGCATTGGTGGTGTCATCGGCAATGAGCACGTTTTTAGGGGGTAGATTGCCTGCTTCTGATTGCCAAACAGCCTCCATTGTTTTACTTTTTTCTTGCCAGCTTACCGTTTGTTCAGTCAACGTGTTTCCAATTTAAAGGGGTTAAAATCTGTATTTGTATCGTAATAATCTTCATTCTCTGCGCGCTTTAAAAACGCGACCACTTTATACACCACAGGCGTAAATGCAACCTCTACCAAAATTTTAGCCACAATTTGCGCGCCTATCACCAGCGGGATTTTATCATTTGGGATGATGCCAGTATCCCAAAAAGCCAGCGGTACAAACATCGCCGTATCTACCACCTCACCAAACACAGTGCTGGTGATGGTACGCTGCCACAAATGTTTACCTGATGTTAAAATTTTCATTTTTGCCATAATAAAACTATTCACAAACTCACCTACGGCAAATGCCACAAGCCCAGCAAGTGAAATACGCCAAGTGCTTCCAAACGCGACTTCGTACTCGTGTTGATTATTCCAAAATGGCGCAGGCGGCAAAGCGACCACCATCCAAGCCATTAAGCTTGCAAATGCTAGGCCTGCAAAACCTGCCCAAATCACGCGGCGACTTGCGGAGTAGCCATATACCTCAGTGAGAATATCCCCAAAAATAAACGAAATTGGGAAAAACAACACCCCTGCGCCAAACGTAAGCATGCCTACTAATGGCGCATCGATTTGCGTGACTTTGGCAGGCCCAATCAAATTAGAGCACACCAGCACTGTCACAAATGCAGCCATAATCAAATCGTAATATCTGTATTGTTTACGCATGTTCTGTATCCTTTACATCAAGCTTATCACGCAACTGATCACCCAGTAAGTTAATCGCCAGAATCAAGCTCATTAAACTTAAACCCACCAACAACACATAATGTGGTGCTACCAACATGTAGCGTACACCATCGCGCAACATGGCGCCCCAACTGGCATTTGGCGCTTGAATACCCAACCCAAGAAATGACAAGCTCGCTTCAGCAATCATGACACTTGCAAGGCTGTAGGTTGCCTCTACTATTAAAACAGACCCTAATAGCGGCAAAATATGCTTAAGTAAAATGCGTGGCACACTCGCGCCTAGTGATTCTGCCGCCTGCACATGCTGGCGACTACGTAAGCTTAAGGTTTGACCGCGCGCAAGCCTTGCATAGCTAACCCAACCCACAATACATAATGCAATCACCAAGTTTGTGACACCAGGGCCTAACACCGCTGCAAACGCAATTGCGAGTAAAACGCCGGGGAAAGCTAAAAAAATATCCGTAATTTGCATTAAAGTTTGATCGATTTTTCCACCATAAAACCCTGCCAATAAGCCAACAAATATGCCAATAAACATGGTGATGAACGTTACCATTGCTGCAACGGTAAACGACACTTCTACACCGCGCAAAATGCGCGCAAAAATATCTCGCCCCAAATCATCTGCACCAAACCAATGCTGCAAACTTGGGCTAGATAAAATGCTATTTAAATGAATGTCATTACCATGCAAATCTAGCGCCCTGCCGATTAGTACGGCACTTAGCCAAAATACTAAAATAATAGAAGCAAATTTTTTCATTTGTCGTCATTCCCGCGAAAGCGGGAATCCA
>JAIYEJ010000113.1 GCA_027487055.1 Methylotenera sp.
GACGCTAGAGTTAGCTAAGTTCTCGCGATCTATCTGAATCACACCGGTAATGTCATTTAAACTACCAGAGGTTTTAGCCACCACATGTCGAATACTAAAGTTAGCAAAGCTATGTTTGACATCAATGTCGTAAGTTTCTGAAGCCGCCATTGAGAGGCTGCTTGCTATTAACAAGCTTAATGCGATAAACGATTTTTTCATCGAGATTCCTTTATATTTAAAATATTTACTGCATAGATTGAATAGGCAAATCAAACCACAGTAATTCTGATTCTTGCAAGGCCAGAATATTAATCAGTTGTTCTTCACTGATTTTGGCAGCATCACCTGCAATAAGTTGCTTGTCTTCGAGCAAAATTTCACCACTCACTACTTGAACATACGCACAACGATTTGGTGCTATTTGCATTTTTTCCTGCTTTTGTGGCGTTAAAATAGTGGCATAAAGATTTACATCTTGATGAATGGTTATAGAGCCATCATGACCGTTTCGTGACGCAATTAAGCGCCATTTATTTTCTTTTTCTTGCCGAGAAAAGTGTTTTTCTTCATAACTGGGTGTTAAGTTATTCTCTGATGGGGTAATCCAAATTTGCAGTAAATGCACAGGCACATCTTGTGATGCGTTAAATTCGCTGTGGCGAACACCTGTGCCAGCTGTCATGCGTTGTACATCGCCTACACCAATTATAGACCCATTGCCCATGCTATCTTGATGGCGCAAACTGCCAGATAAGATGTAGGTCACAATTTCCATATCACGGTGCGGATGCATGCCAAAACCTTTGCCACCTGCCACAACATCTTCATTAATCACACGCAGTGCAGAATATTGCATATGCGCTGCATCAAAGTATTCTGCGAAAGAAAACGAGTGATAGCTATCTAACCAGCCGTGATTGGCGTGACCACGTTCTTGTGATTTTCTCAGCTTTATCATATAGTCTTATTCAATCCTATTGAATTAATTTATCATATTAATACCTCATTAACAGTATTCATAGCGAATTATTTTGCAGATTAAGTTCAAAAATTTTGATTAATATAAAATGAGTTTAAAGCTTTCGATTGAAGCCTTAGAAGTGATTGATGCAATTGCGCGTAAAGGTAGCTTTGCCGCTGCAGCAGAGTCCTTATTTCGCGTGCCATCTGCGCTCACTTACACGGTACGCAAATTAGAACAAGATTTAGGCATTTCTATATTTGACCGCAGTGGTCATCGCGCGAGTTTAACCGAGGCAGGCGCAGAGTTGCTAAAAGAAGGTCGCTACTTGTTAGAGGCCGCCCAAACACTTGAATGTCGCGTCCAGCGTATCGCTACGGGTATTGAAACCGACATTAGCATTGCAATAAGCGATTTATTTAGCACTAAACCTATTTTCGACATCTTGCATGCGTTTTATGAACAGCAGTTTGGCACGCGCGTTAAGCTATCGCGTGAAGTCTTTGGTGGCAGTTGGGATGCGCTCATTTCTGGGCGGGCAGATATTTCAATTGGAGCGCCTGGTGAAGCGCCACCTGGTGGCGGGATTGCGACTAAGCTTTTAGGTAATCTTGAATTTGTATTTGCGGTTGCGCCAAACCACCCCTTAGCGACCAATTCAGAGCCCCTATCCCAAGAAGACATTGTAAGATATCGAGCCGTTGCCGCCGCTGATAGCTCACGTAATCTACCACCACGCACATCGGGTATTTTATCTGGACAAGATGTGTTGACCGTGCCTGATATGCAAAGCAAATTAGCTGCACAAATGGCTGGACTAGGTGTAGGTTACTTACCAGAGAATCTAGCCAAACTAGGCGTAAAACAAAACTTACTCGTCATCAAACAGGTATTAGAATCAAAACCACTGGCGCCTAGCTTTTTAGCATGGCATCAGCATCGAAAAAGCAGCATGGGCAAATCACAACAATGGTTATTAAAACGGCTTGAAAAGCTTACGCTTAACCAATTGTTGTTGTAACATGAAACTTTGAATCAAAGTAAAAGGACTTTAGATGTCACAAGATCAATTGCCACGGGAGTTTGAGCCGCTTAATAAAATTGCGATTAAAGCCATGCTTTGGCTTAATGGATTTGCGCATATTATTATTGGCTTGGCACTCGCCACCTCTGTCATTATGTTTACGTGGCTGTTTTTTATGGATGTTAAACAATCTGCATACGCACACAATCTTGTACATGGTTTTTTACATGCGCTTGGCACATTGATGTTGTTATGGTCTATTTCTGCGCTAATCTCTGCAGAAATAAGATATTTAACGGGCAGCAAACTTTTAGTCGAAACGTTTATCGAAGTGGTACTTGTTTTGTTTTTACGTAAGTTGATAGTGATGCCAGTACAAGATGCTACCCCAACCATTTCAGAAGTTGGAATGTGGGTTGGTGGCTCGTTCGTTTTAGGTTTAGTGTATGTAATGGTGCGCTGGGCAGACCAATTCAATCAACAGAAATAAGCAAATCTTTTACTTTAACAATACTAAAGCGCAAAAAAATATGCAAACCACGATTGATGCCATTATCAAAGCCGCCAGCAGTGTCATTTTAGGCAAAGAGCAACAAATTAAATTAAGCTTGACCTGCTTATTGGCAGGTGGGCATTTACTTATAGAAGATTTACCAGGTATGGGTAAAACCACACTTGCCCATACTTTAGCGCAGGTATTAGGGCTTAGCTTTAGGCGCGCCCAATTTACCAGTGATTTACTACCCGCAGATATTATTGGTGTCTCAGTTTACGATCAGACTGCAGCAAGTTTTCAGTTTCACCCTGGGCCGATTTTTACCCAAGTACTATTAGCTGATGAAATTAACCGTGCCACACCTAAAACCCAAAGCGCTTTATTAGAAGCCATGGAAGAATACCAAGTCACTATTGACGGGCATGCGCACCCACTACCAAAACCATTTTTTGTCATTGCAACACAAAACCCGAAACATCATATTGGCACATTTCCATTACCTGAGTCGCAGTTAGATCGTTTTTTGATGCGCATTCAAATTGGCTATCCAGATGAAAAATCAGAACGTGCTTTGCTACAAGATAAAGGCGGCCGTCTATCAGTGAATCTCTTAAAGTCAATTTCAGATGCGGAGACCTTGATTAAACTGCAACAGCAAGCACAATCTATCCATGTGTCTGAGGCACTTTTAGACTATCTGCAAGCATTGATTCAATATACACGCACCCATTTTTCTTCTGGGCTTTCGCCAAGAGCGGGCCTTGGTTTACGCCAAGCAGCCCAAGCATGGGCAATGTGTGAAGGGCGTGATTTTGTGATTCCAGAAGATGTTCAAGCGGTTTTACCCAGCATCATCACGCACCGCTTACTTGGTGATAATGTGGCACATCAAGTATTAACCCAAGTTAGTATAAGCAAACAAACTTAACCTGCATATGTATGCAAAAAATCTACCCTTGCGCTTTTGGAAGCAGCCTTTTTGGCAGCAATGGGTCAGAGTTGCAAAACCAACAGGCGACTTTGCGTCTCTTACACCCAGAAAAATTTATATTATCCCAACCCGCTGTGGGCTGTTATATGGCGTGATGCTATTTGCACTTTTAGCAGGATCGATTAATTATTCTGTAAGTTTAGGTTTTTTTGTGACGTTTTTACTATCGTCATTGGGCAACATTGCCATGCTGCATACTTGGCGCAACCTTGTGCATTTAGATGTGCGTTTACTGCATGCCAAGCCCGTATTTGTTGGTGATCATGCAACTGTTTTAATGCAAGTAAGAGAGCCTAAAAATCGTGATCGCTACTCTATAAATGCTCAATTTATCGATAACTTACTAGATACAGAAGATCTTGCTGCCAATGCAACGCAGTCATTTTCTTTACAAATTGCCACGCATAAGCGCGGCTACTTGGCTTGCCCACGCATCAGGTTACATACTGAGTTTCCATTAAGTCTATTTCATGCATGGGCATATGTTGAAAGCGCATTTCAATTTGTTGTCTACCCAAAGCCTATTGATTTTGCATGCAAGCCAAATCTTGTTCTAGATAACAATATAGATGGTGCGAACACTTCTAACAAGGGCGATGACGATTTTAATGGACATAAGGCGTATCAAGTTGGAGATGCATTTAGCAGGGTCGATTGGAAAGCCTCTAGTCGTGGTATAGGCCTATTCACCAAACAATACAGTGGCAATGGCCAAAGCACATTATGGCTAGATTGGGATACCACTTTAGGGCTGGATACTGAAGCACGCATCTCACAATTGAGCTATTGGATAGTGGAAGCGTTTGAAGCACAACAAACCTATGGCTTGTATTTGCCAAACCTCACCCTCAACCCAAACAATACTGAAGCACACTTTCATGAAGCGCTCACTGCGCTTGCTTTGATGTAACGATAAGCATGTCAGCCAAACGCACACTTTCAACACAAGATTTACGGTTTTTACTGTTTACGTTAGCAGTCATTCTTGCCATACATAGCCCCAATATTCCACTTTGGGTTACCCTTACTAGCATTGGCTTTGGCATTTGGCGCTACTTATTAGACCGTTTTAAATGGCCTATGCCCAAAACATGGACTTTAGTCGCCATTAACTTACTGATTGGATTAAGTCTCTTAATTACATTTAGGCACCAGTTTGGACGTGATGCCAGCTTAAGCTTGTTAATTGTGATGTGCTCACTCAAGCTACTTGAAACCAAAACCTTGCGTGATTATATATTGGTTATTGTCATTGCATACTTTTTGGTGGGTATTTTGTTCTTATTTAACCAGAGCATCACGACCTTTCTACTAAGCATTCCACCCCTAGCATTACTCACAGCCAGTTTAATCAATATCAGCCTTAAAGAACCTAAGCAGTATCAATTTTTATTAAGCTTATCTAGCAAAATGTTACTGCAATCGGTACCAGTAATGCTGATTTTATTCGTGCTATTTCCTCGTATACCTGGCCCATTATGGGGCGTACCTCAAGATGCCAATAGCGGCATGACAGGATTAGGAGATAGTCTGCAATTTGGCAACATCAGTCGCTTAACAAAAAATAGCGCAATTGCGTTTAGGGTCAAGTTTAAAGAAGCTGTTCCAGACAACAGACATTTGTATTGGCGCGGCCCAGTGTTGTGGCATCAATATAAGCGTGAATGGCTGATGCCAAGTAAGCAAATCGGAATGCAGCAAGAAGCACTTGAAGTAAAAGGGTTGTCAATTGCTTATACCATCACATTAGAGCCTCATAATCGCTTGTGGCTACTAATGTTAGACATGCCAACTAGCTTACCAAAAATTGGCAAACTCACGCATGATTATTCTGCGATTTCTAATGATCCAATTCGTACGCGCGTTCGTTACGATGCCGTCTCAAATATCAATTATCAATTAGGCACGACTCTCAGCGAGCGTGAGCGAATTATGAGCCTGCAGATTACAGAAGGCGAAAATCCGCGTACTTTGCAATTGGCAAAATCATGGCAAACATTATCGCCCACCGAAAAAATCAATCAAGCGCTCAGTATGTTTAGAAACGAGCCATTTATATATACACTTTCCCCGCCAATATTGGGTGATAATCCATTGGATGATTTTTTGTTTAACACTCGCAAAGGATTTTGTGAGCACTATGCGACGAGCTTTGTCTATCTCATGCGCTTGGCAGGCGTACCTGCACGCATCGTCACTGGGTATCAGGGTGGTGAATTTAACCCAAATGGTGGTTATTTAATTGTACGACAATCTGATGCACATGCTTGGACAGAGGTGTGGTTAGAAAATCAGGGCTGGGTGCGCATTGACCCAACAGCTGCAGTATCGCCTGAACGTATTGAACAAGGCATTAGTGAGGCACTTGGCGACTACGACCTGCTACCAATTTTTGCACGCCATGATTACCCACTATTACGAAAAGCATTTTTAAATTTTGACAGTATTAACAATGGCTGGAATCAATGGGTGTTAGGTTATAACGATGAAAAACAATTTGATTTTTTATCTAATCTCACTGGTAAAAACGTCACTTTGCAAGACATGATTATTTGGATGATAAGCGCAATTGTTTTAGTCATGATTATTACCAGCTATTTTTTATTTAAAAAAGCTCACTTAATGCGTAACCAGTCACAAAAAATATATCATCAATACCTAGCTAAACTGAGCAAGATTCAACTAAAACCCTATCCCCACGAAGGCGCGCTTGATTTTGCTATTCGCTCGGCGATAGCGCTACCTGCGCTAAGAGATGAGATAATGCAAATTGCAAACCACTACAATACATTGCAATATGACACATTTGAAAAATCCCCTGACAAAAAAATGTTAATGTTGCAAGCGCTACAAAATAGGGTGAATGCTTTTAAAGTTGAAGCACCGACTTAACGGTAAATTAAAGCCTAAAATATGAACGAATTAGATATTCAATATATGCAACATGCGATTGCGATTGCTGAAAATGCTGCCAATAACAATGAAGTGCCAGTGGGTGCCGTATTGGTTAAAGATGGCATCATCATAGGTCGAGGTGGCAACGCAACTATAGGCACACATGATCCAACAGCACACGCAGAAATAATTGCGATGCGCGAAGCGGCAGTGGCTATAGGCAATTACCGCTTAGTCGATTGTACTTTATATGTCACGCTTGAACCTTGCGCCATGTGCGCTGGCGCAATACAACATTCTCGCATTGCACGCCTTGTTTATGGCGCGAGCGACCCAAAAACTGGCGCGTGCGGTAGCGTTATCAATTTAATGGCAGAGCCTAAACTCAACCATCATACTGAAGTCGCGCATGGATTGTTAGCAGAAGAATGCGGTGCTTTGCTATCTGCATTTTTTAAAGAACGCAGACGTCAAATCTAAATCATACGCTTGCACATTTATACAGCTAAGATATTGTAAAGTTTATCTTTTAAATTCAATCTTTGTTTTTTTAAAGTCTCAAACGCTGCATCCGTTACTGGAATATTTTCTGCTTCAAGTCTTAACACGTCACTATTTACTTTGTGATACTCGTCAAATAGTTTAGAAAAATGATTATCTTCTAGTTTGAGCTGATGAATTTTTTCTTTAAACTCAGGTAATTCATGTGCTAAATCATGATGTATGGCTGACATATGTTGCTCCTAACAAGTTGTTTAAGGTTTATTAATTCAATCTACAGCAACATATTAGGGCTTATGTCGTCATTTTGATTTGATTAATGTCAAACAATACTAATTAAAAGCGGGCATAAAAAAACCCGCCGAAGCGGGTTTTAAACTTTTTTAAAGCTTACATGAAACCTTAGTCGTTACCACCAGCTAAGGACATTAGGATATTCAATAAGCTAGTGAAAATATTATAAATACTAATAAACAATGAAAGCGTCGCCATCACATAATTCGTTTCACCACCAAGTACGATTTGGTTTACTTGGTACATAATAAAGCCTGAAGAAATAAGAACAAAAATAGATGAAATTGCGATTGAGAACGCTGGCAA
>JAIYEJ010000129.1 GCA_027487055.1 Methylotenera sp.
CAACAATAGTGGTAATTTTTTCTTTTGGATATAACAAGATTAATGCTGTTACACCAAGCGCTCCAGCACCCACTGAAGTAAGTGTGACTAAAGCGCCTAAAACAATGCCTAGCAATACCGTTAATGTGGGAACATATTGCTCAGGAATCCATTGACCTTTTGCCACTACGCTCATTAGCTGGTTGCGCAATAAAACAGCTACAGAAGTTATGATAAGGGCCACACCTAACCAAAATTTAATAGCCGCAACCGCACCATCAGATTCTACTTCTAATGTTCTTAACAAAAGTATTGTTGCAATAGATGCAGGCACGCTACCAAAACCTAAAAGCTTGACCATTTTCCAATCAATATTACCTAATTTGCCGTGTGCAAAAATTCCTGCGGTTTTAGTGACAGAAGCAAAAAGCAAATCTGTACCTACTGCAACGGCTGGTTTTACATGAAAAAGTAATAACAAAATTGGCGTCATCAGCGAGCCACCACCCACACCTGTGAGCCCTACTAAAAATCCAACAACAAATCCAGCAAAAATATAATAAAATTCCATGCACAAACTTACCTAAAAACACTTTGAGTCGCGTAATATAACAGTTATGCTTATAATTACTTAATACCTTTAAGTTATTTGGGTATATCATTTAGTTATATAGACTACTTTTTTTGAAATAAGAGGGTTATTGATGAAACTCCATCAACTAAAATATATACACGAAGTAGCACGTCAGGGCTTAAGCATATCTGCCGCCGCAGAGGCTTTGCATACATCTCAGCCTGGGGTCAGCAAGCAAATTCAAATGTTAGAAGATGAGCTGAAATTGCAGATATTTCAGCGCAATGGTAAGCGTTTAACCGGCATTACAGAACCTGGCAAGCATATTGTTAAATTGGCGGCTACCGTGATGCTCGAAATGCAAAATATTAAGCGTGTAGGGGATGAGTTTAGTAAGATTGAAACTGGAACGCTCACCATTGCAACTACACATACTCAGGCGCGATATAAGTTACCAGCAGCGCTTAAAGTGTTTATAGATAAATATCCGCATGTCAAACTCAATATACATCAAGGAAACCCGTCACAAGTAACGGCTCAAGTAGCCAGTGGAGAGGCTGATATAGGCATTGCGACAGAAGCGATTAACTTAGACCCTAGATTAATATGTTTACCATGTTATGAGTGGAACCGCGCTGTCGTTGTGCCTAAGAATCATCGCTTAATTCAGGCAGAACCTATTACCCTCGCAAAAATCGCAAGCTATCCTTTAATTACATATGACTCAGCGTTTACTGGTAGTACAACGGTTTCAAAGGTTTTTCATGATGCAGGCGTGCTACCTAATATTGCCTTAACCGCGATAGATGCCGAGGTAATTAAAACGTATGTCGGTTTAGGCATGGGCGTAGGCTTGATTGCCAGCATGGCTTATGATGAAGAGCGAGATAAAGACTTGGTCAGCATCGATTGCAGCCATTTGTTTCCTTCTAGCACAACTTATCTGGGTATTCGTAAAGAATCTTTTTTACGTGGATACACTTATGGCTTCATTGAGTTATTATCGCCAAAATTTGATCGCAAAGCAGTTGATAGAGAGCTTAAGGGCTAGACCTTAAAATGGGAAAGGTTACAGATGCAGGGTAATGGCATTTTAATCATACCTAATGTTAGTCCTATAGTAAAAACTATTGCTTGGATTGTGTTATCCATGGCGATTACATCTTGTGCCACAGGCCTAAATGCAAAAATACAGCCCGAGATGAATACAATTAAAGCGATGCCGAATGGCTTACCTAGCATGGATACTAGTACCGCCATTTATGAAGTGGCTGTGAATGAAGGTGTAAGTTATCAAGATGTGATTGATAGCTTAAAATCGGTCAGTGAAGGTATGAATTTTGTAAACCCAGCTAACTTTCCGATTGGCGAGCATATGAAGTTGCGTGGTATTGACCCTCAAGGGGTTAAAGAAGTGCGCTCATTTTGTAACTTAAGTATGGGCACAGAAATTATTCTAGATCACCCAGAGTTTCTTGTTTTTGCACCATGTCGTATTGCACTTTATGAAAAGCCTGATAGCAATAAAATGCTTAAACTTTATTTAGGCTTAGATCGACCAACTTTTGATTTAAATAGCATAAAAAATCCATCAGAACGCGCAAAAAAATCTGCTCAAGAACTTGAAGATGCACTCATTAATCTCATCGATAAAGCACGCAAAGGCGATATATAAAGAAAGGTTTTGAGGTGATAAAACTTAAACCAATTTGGTTCAGAAAAGTTAATTTTGCTTGGTTTGTAGCGCAACTTAAGACGAATATGGTGGCACTCATTAGCTTGGTAACCGCTATATCTGGCATCACATATAACACTTGGCGCGATCATCAAAATGAAGTGAATGACAATATGCGTAATGCCGCTTTTGTGGTGTTAAGTGATTTAGGCGAATTACAAACCATCATCAACTATGCGCATTTTGAGCAGGACAACGTAAAAGGTAACCCAATTGAAGGCTGGAAACATGTCATCATGATTCGCGATTTAAGCCGCTTATTAAAATCGAATGCCAATATTGAAGGCGATAAACTTTATAAAGACTGGCAAAAAAATTGGGAAAAACTAGGTGAAGATAATAAAACAGAGTTACTGATAAGTACGCAAATTACCAACACGCGACAAGCTGTTCTTAGTACAATAGATAGCCTAGATTAGTCGCTAAATTATATTAAAAACAATGACATACAAATAATATTCATAATAGGTTAAAAATGAATCCAATTCGCATCGCAAAATCAGAAAATTTTCAATCTATTTTACCTAAAATGGCCAACCGTCATGGCTTAATCGCAGGGGCAACTGGGACAGGTAAAACCGTTACTTTGCAAACACTAGCAGAAGGTTTTTCTAATATTGGTGTGCCAGTGTTTATGGCTGATGTAAAAGGAGATTTGTCTGGCATGAGCCAAGCAGGTGGCGGCAATCCAAAAGTGGATGCTAGAGTTGCACAGTTAGGCTTAAGCGACTTTTCGCCTAAGGAAACGCCAGTTACTTTTTGGGATGTATTTGGTGTTAAGGGTCACCCAGTACGCACAACAGTGGCAGAAATGGGGCCTTTGCTGCTCGCGCGTATGTTGAATTTGAATGATGTGCAAAGTGGCGTGCTTAACTCAATTTTTAAAATCGCAGATGATAAAGGCTGGTTACTTTTAGACTTTAAAGATTTGCGCACCATGTCACAACATGCTGGGGACAATTCGGCAAGTTACCAAACGGATTATGGCAATATATCCTCAGCCAGTATAGGAGCGATACAACGTGCTTTATTGCAGATTGAAACCGAGGGTGGGGATTTGTTGTTTGGCGAACCTGCGCTTAATCTAGATGATTTAATGCAAACTGACGCAGATGGCCGAGGCATCGTAAATATCTTAGCGTCTGATAAATTGTTTAACTCACCTAGAGTTTATGCAACATTTTTATTGTGGTTACTTTCAGAGTTATTTGAAAAATTACCTGAAGTAGGCGATATGGAAAAGCCTAAACTGGTATTCTTTTTCGATGAAGCGCATTTGTTATTTACCGATGCACCCCAAGCCTTGATGCAGAAAATTGAACAAGTTGTGCGTTTAATTCGCTCGAAAGGCGTGGGTGTTTATTTTGTCAGTCAAAACCCATTAGATATTCCTGATATTGTACTGGGCCAACTAGGAAACCGCGTGCAGCATGCCTTACGCGCGTTTACGCCACGCGATCAAAAAGCAGTCAATTCCGCTGCAGAAACCTTTAGAACAAACCCAAAAGTAGATGTCGCTACTGCCATTACTGAGCTGGGTGTAGGTGAAGCTTTAGTTTCGTTTTTAGATGAAAAGGGCATTCCTACCCCTGTAGAACGTGCACTTGTATGCCCACCACAAAGCCGTATTGGGCCTGCCACCGATGCTGAACGTCAGGCTGTTATAGCACGGTCATTGGTGAGAGGGGTGTATGAGAATGCAATAGATCGCGAATCTGCTTATGAAATACTTAAAAAACGCGCTGAAGAAAAAGCATCAGCAGAAGCATCAACTGATGAAAGTGATTCAAAAGAAGACAGAGGCTTTGATTGGGGTGGGGTACTTGGTGGTAAAAAAACCAGTCGCTCAGACAGTGTATTAGAAAGCGCAGCAAAATCAGCAGCACGCGCTGTGGGCTCACAACTGGGCCGTAGTATTATCCGTGGTATTTTAGGTTCAATTTTAGGTAAAAAATAATGCTGAGCGATATCGAAATTGCACAAGCAGCAACGCTTAAACCAATTTCTGATATTGCCGCGCAATTAAATATATCTCAGCAAGATTTAATCCCCTATGGGCACTCAATAGCTAAGTTAAGCCCCAACGCAATCGCTAAACTGCAAAGCAAACATCAGAGCAAGCCAAATGGTAAGCTAATTCTTGTGACTGCAATTAGCCCAACCCCAGCAGGTGAGGGTAAAACGACCACAACGATTGGTTTAGCAGATGCACTCAATCATATTGGCAAAAATGCAGTCGCTTGTTTACGTGAACCATCGCTAGGGCCAGTGTTTGGAATTAAAGGCGGAGCGACTGGGGGTGGTTATGCGCAAGTTGTCCCCATGGAAAATATTAACCTACATTTTACGGGTGATTTTCATGCCATTACCTCTGCCAATAATTTACTTGCCGCGTTAATCGATAACCACATCTACCAAGGTAATGCGCTCAATATTAAAGAAGTTTCGTGGCGCCGCTGTATGGATATGAACGATAGAGCATTACGCAGAATTAGTATTGAGCAATCTCAAGAAGCGCAAACTGAAACGCATTCAACAGGTTTTGATATTACGGTAGCGAGTGAAGTCATGGCAATTTTCTGCTTGGCAGAAAACTTAAATGATTTAAAAACGCGTCTAGGACTTGTTCAAGTAGCAACTGACATTAATAGTAATCCAATATTTGCGAGTGATTTGCAAGCAGAAGGCGCGATGACTGCTTTATTAAAAGATGCATTTCAACCTAACTTAGTGCAAACCCTAGCACATACACCAGCCATTGTGCATGGCGGGCCATTTGCCAATATTGCACATGGATGTAATTCTGTCGTGGCAACTAAGGCTGCATTAAAATTGGCAGATTACGTGGTCACCGAGGCTGGTTTTGGCGCCGATTTAGGCGCAGAAAAATTTATGGACATCAAATGCCGTCAGGCAAATTTGCAGCCAGATGTAGTCGTAGTAGTGGCGACCATACGCGCCTTAAAATACCATGGCGGGGCCGAGTTAAGTGAGCTCAA
>JAIYEJ010000343.1 GCA_027487055.1 Methylotenera sp.
AAAACATGGTAGGTCACAAGCTTGGTGAGTTTGCGTTAACGCGCACGTTCAAAGGTCATGCGGCTGATAGAAAAGCAAGCAAATAGAGAGGTTTATATGCAAGTAACTGCAATATTAAAAGGCGTACACCTCTCACCGCAAAAAGCGCGTTTGGTGGCTGATTTAGTGCGTGGTAAAAAAGTAGACCATGCGCTCAATATTTTAAATTTCACACCTAAAAAAGGTGCTGAAGTAATCAAAAAAGTAGTGGAATCTGCAATTGCAAATGCCGAACATAATAATGGTGCAGATATTGATGAGTTGAAGGTAACTTCAATTTATGTTGATAAAGGCATCGTCTTAAAACGTATTCGTCCTCGTGCAAAAGGTCGCGCAGGCCGTATTACTAAACCAACTTGCCACATTCACGTGACAGTCGGCGACTCAAAGGCTTAAATATGGGACAAAAAATACATCCAATTGGTTTCCGTCTGAGTGTCAATAAAAATTGGTCCTCACGTTGGTACGCAAATAGCAAAAACTTCCCTGAGATGTTGCAAAGCGACATTAAAGTGAGGGAATTTTTAAATAAAAAATTAGCAGCAGCAGCTGTGAGCAAAATTATTATTGAGCGCCCAGCTAAAAATGCAAAAATTACTATTCACAGCGCACGTCCAGGTGTTGTGATTGGTAAAAAAGGTGAAGATATCGAATCATTACGCTCTGCATTGCAAGGTTTAATGGGCGTACCAGTTCATTTAAATATTGAGGAAGTGCGTAAGCCAGAAATTGATGCTACATTAATTGCGCAATCAATTGCGCAACAACTTGAAAAACGTGTGATGTTCCGTCGTGCGATGAAACGTGCGATGCAAAACGCTATGCGTCTTGGTGCTCAAGGTATCAAAATCATGTCATCAGGTCGTTTAAATGGTATCGAAATTGCACGTACCGAGTGGTATCGTGAAGGTCGCGTGCCATTACATACACTTCGTGCTGATATTGACTATGGTGTTGCAGAAGCTTCAACAACATACGGTATTATTGGTATTAAAGTGTGGGTATTTAAAGGTGAAATTTTTGCCGATAACGTACCAACTCCAATTGGGGCAACTGCTTCAGGTGATGCGCCAGTTGCTGAGCCAGAGAAAAAAGTAAGAAAGCCGAGGGCTAAAGATGCTGCAACCGTCTAGACAAAAATACCGCAAGATGCAAAAAGGCCGTAACAAAGGCATTGCAACGACGGGTAATAAAGTAAGTTTTGGTGATTTTGGATTAAAAGCGATTGGTCGTGGTCGTTTGACTGCGCGTCAAATTGAAGCTGCACGTCGCGTGATGACACGTCATATTAAACGTGGTGGTCGCGTATGGATTCGCATTTTCCCTGATCAACCAATTTCGAAAAAACCAGCTGAAGTGCGTATGGGTAACGGTAAAGGTAGTACCGAGTACTACGTAGCGCAAATTCAGCCTGGCAAGATGTTATATGAAATGGACGGCGTGAGCGAAGAGCTAGCGCGTGAAGCGTTCCGCTTGGCTGCTGCAAAGTTGCCGATTGAAACGACTTTCATGACACGTCAGCTTGGTAGTTAAGAAAAGGCGAAACAACATGAAAGCAAAAGAATTAAGAGCAAAAAGTGCTGACGAGCTCAATGCTGAACTGGTGGAATTGCGCCGTGCGCAATTTTCACAACGCATGCAGTTAGCTACTCAACAATTAAACAAAGTAGATCAGCTTGGTAAGATACGCAAAGATGTTGCGCGTGTTAAGACAGTAATGGCTGAGAAAGCAAAACAGGGTAAATGATGACTGAAACTAAAACGACAAGTGCTGCAAAAGTAGTGCGTAGCTTAAGTGGTCGCGTAGTGTCTGACAAAATGGACAAAACCGTCACTGTATTAGTTGAACGCAAAGTAAAGCATCCGCTCATTGGTAAAGTTGTGGTGAAATCTAATAAATTTCATGCACACGATGAAAACAATGAATGTAAAGAAGGTGACTTGGTCACTATCGCTGAAAGCCGCCCAATGTCTAAAACAAAGACTTGGGTAGTAAGCAAGGTAGTAAAAGCATCAAAATAGTAATATTAAAAGTATTTTAAGCTTGCTAAAAACTTAAAATACCTAGTATAATGTTGGACTTTTCGGTACTCGTGAACTTTTAGTTTAAAGTTCATAAAAGCAAGTACCCCAATACTGACCGTGGTCTATTGGCCGTATTTGAGATGCTAAATCTTAAAAGCGGCTGGTGTTGGTTTAACGGATTAAGTTGGAGATTATTCTCATGATTCAAATGCAATCTCGGCTAGAAGTTGCCGATAACACTGGTGCACGCTCTGTACAATGCATCAAGGTGTTAGGTGGTTCTAAACGTCGTTATGCCGGTATAGGCGATATTATTAAGGTGAGCATTAAAGATGCTGCCCCACGCGGACGCGTTAAAAAAGGCGAAGTTTACAGCGCTGTTGTTGTTCGTACTGCTAAAGGTGTGCGCCGTCCTGATGGTTCGCTAATTAAATTTGACGCAAACGCTGCTGTATTACTTAACAGTAAATTAGAACCGATTGGCACGCGTATTTTCGGCCCGGTGACACGTGAGCTTCGTGGTGAGCGTTTCATGAAAATCGTTTCTTTAGCGCCTGAAGTATTGTAAGGGCAAGGATAAGATATGAGCAAAATTCATAAAGGCGACCAAGTCGTTTTAAATACAGGTAAAGATAAAGGCAAGCAAGGCACGGTATTGCGTGTTCTTGATACTGGACATGTTGTGGTTGAAGGTTTAAACGTTGCTAAGAAGCATGCTAAGCCAAACCCGATGAAAGGTATTACTGGCGGTATTATCAGTAAAGAAATGCCTATCAATATTTCTAATGTTGCATTATTTAATACAGCAACGAAAAAAGCTGACCGTGTGGGTTATAAAGTTTTGAAGGACGGTAAAAAAGTCCGCGTATTCAAATCTAACGGCGAAGCAGTGGACGCATAGGATAAATTATGGCGCGCTTAAAACAATTTTATAAAGACTCAGTTGTTAAAAAAATGACAGAGCAATTTGGATACACTTCAGTAATGCAAGTGCCTCGTATCGAAAAAATCACCTTGAATATGGGTGTTGGCGAAGCGGTTGCTGATAAAAAAGTGATGGAACATGCTGTAGGCGATATGGAAAAGATTGCTGGTCAAAAAGTGGTTGTGACCAAGGCTAAAAAGTCTGTTGCTGCATTTAAAATCCGTGATGACTATCCTGTAGGTTGCAAGGTGACTTTACGTCGCGAGCGCATGTATGAATTTTTGGATCGTTTAATTACTGTTGCAATTCCACGTATTCGTGACTTCCGCGGTATTCCTGGGAAATCATTTGATGGTCGTGGCAATTACAATATGGGTGTGAAAGAGCAAATCATATTTCCAGAAATTGAATATGACAAAATTGACGCGATTCGCGGCATGAATATTACGATTACTACAACGGCAAAAACGGATGAAGAAGCAAAAGCCTTGCTTGCTGCATTTAGTTTTCCTTTTAGAGGTTAAGACATGGCTAAAACATGTATGACAGAACGCGAGCTTAAACGCCGCGCAACAGTAAAAAAATTCGCAGAAAAACGCGATGCTTTGAACACAATTATCAATGATCAAAAAGCAAGTGCTGAAGATCGTCGTGCTGCTCGAGCAAAATTGCAAAGTCTGCCACGTAATTCAAGCCCAGTGCGCTTACGTAATCGTTGTGCACTTACAGGCCGCCCACGTGGTGTTTATAGTAAATTTGGTATCGCGCGTAGCAAATTGCGCGATTTAATGATGAGTGGCCAAGTGCCAGGCATTATTAAAGCTAGTTGGTAACGGAGGAATAGATTTATGAGTATGAGTGATCCGATTGCCGATATGCTTACCCGCATTCGCAATGCGCAAAGTGTAAACAAGCTTACTGTTTCTATGCCTGCTTCAAAGCTTAAGGGTGCCATTGCTGGTGTGCTTAAAGATGAAGGTTATATAGAAGACTTTGCTGTGCAAAATAATGATGGCAAACCTGTGTTAAATATCAGCTTAAAATATTATGCTGGTCGTCCGGTTATCGAAAAGATTGATCGTGTAAGTAAGCCTGGTCTGCGTGTTTATAAAGGTAGTCAAAATATACCTAAAGTAATGAATGGTCTTGGTGTGACAATATTGTCTACATCCAAGGGTGTGATGACAGATCGTAAAGCACAAGCAGCCGGAATCGGTGGCGAAGTGTTGTGCGTAGTGGCTTAAGGAGAAGCAGATGTCTCGTGTTGCAAAAAATCCTGTAGCCATTCCAGAAAAAGTTGAAGTTACATTAACTGCAGATAGTATTGCAGTTAGCGGTCCATTGGGTAAGTTGTCTCAATCATTAACAAATGCTGTTGAGCTTAAGCAAGAAGGTCAAACTATTACTTTTGCCGCTGCTAATGATACCAAGCATGCAAGTGCAATGTCAGGTACCTTGCGTGCCTTGGTTGCTAATATGGTGCAAGGTGTGTCAACTGGTTTTACGCGCAAATTAACATTGGTTGGTGTTGGCTACAAAGCAAATGCACAAGGTGCAATGCTTAATTTAGAGCTTGGATACTCACATCCAATTAACCATAAGATGCCAGTTGGCGTAACAGTTCAAACACCTACCCCAACAGAGGTTATCTTGACGGGTTCAGACAAGCAGGTGGTAGGTCAGGTAGCTGCGCAGATTCGTGCTTATCGTGCTCCAGAGCCTTATAAAGGTAAGGGTGTTCGTTATTCTGATGAAGTAGTGGCGATTAAAGAAACCAAAAAGAAATAGTTAGACTGAAAATAATTAGGACTTAAAGATAATGAACAACGTAAATAATCGCTTGCGCCGTGCACGTAAAACCCGTGCCAAAATTGCCGAGTTAAAAGTTACACGTTTGAGCGTGCATCGTACAAATACCCATATTTATGCACAAATTATTGCTGAATCGGGCGATAAAGTGATTGTAAGTGCTTCAACAGTTGAAGCTGATGTACGTAAAAAAGTAAAAAATGGCGGTAACGTAGAAGCTGCTGCAGCGATTGGTAAGCTTATCGCTGAAAAAGCAAAAAAAGCAGGCGTTACCACAGTAGCGTTTGATCGTTCAGGCTACAAATACCATGGTCGTATCAAGGCGTTAGCAGATGCTGCGCGTGAAAACGGCTTGTCATTCTAATTAGGCGAGACAAAAAATGGCTAAAGAAATCGAACAACAATCACAACAAACCGACGGTTTACGTGAAAAAATGATTACTGTAAACCGTGTAAGTAAAACGGTTAAAGGTGGTCGTATTATGAGTTTCGCTGCATTGACTGTAGTGGGTGACGGCGATGGCGCAGTCGGTATGGGTAAAGGTAAAGCCCGTGAAGTCCCAGTTGCTGTTCAAAAAGCGATGGATGAAGCACGTCGCGGGATGTTAAAAATAAATTTGAATAACGGTACATTGCATCACGCAGTGACAGGTGTTCATGGTGCAGCTAAAGTGTTTATTCAGCCTGCGTCTGAAGGTACTGGTATTATTGCAGGCGGTGCAATGCGCGCTATTTTTGAGGTAATGGGTGTGACTAACGTAGTTGCTAAGTGTATTGGGTCAACAAATCCTTACAATTTAGTGCGTGCTACATTAAATGGTTTAGAGTCAATGAGTACACCTGCGGAGATTGCTGCAAAACGTGGTAAATCTGTAGAAGAAATTAGAGGTTAATAATCATGGCTACAGCTAAAACAGAAGATACAAAAGTAAAAGCGACTGCGAAAGCAAAAGCAGCACCAGCTAAAGTGGAAGTTAAAGAGAAAGCAAGCCCAAAAGCGAAAGAAAGCAAGTCAGTTGATGGTAAATCAATTAAAGTGACTTTAGTGAGAAGCCTGATAGGACGTATTGAAGCGCACAAAGCAACAGTAAAAGGCTTGGGTTTGCGTCGTATGCACCATACAGTTGAAGTGCAAGATACACCAGCTATTCGCGGCATGATTAACGCTGTTGGTTATCTATTAAAGGTAGAAGCATAATGCAATTAAATACAATTAAGCCTGCAGAAGGCGCAAAAAAAGAACGTCGCAGAGTTGGACGCGGCATTGGCTCTGGCTTGGGTAAAACGGCTGGTCGTGGACATAAAGGTCAAAAATCGCGTACTGGCGGATTTCATAAAGTTGGTTTTGAAGGCGGTCAAATGCCTTTGCAACGTCGCTTGCCTAAGCGTGGCTTTAAATCTATGACTAAAGCTAATACAGCACGTATTCGTACAAGTGAATTGTTAGAGTTAGATGCGCCTGTGATAGATTTGTTGGCTTTAAAAGAAGCCAAATTAGTTTCAGGTACTGTTAAAGCTGCAAAAGTATATTTATCTGGTGAGTTAACCAAGAAAGTTCAAGTTCAAGGTTTGTTGCTCACTAAAGGCGCGCGTGCTGCTATTGAAGCGGCTGGCGGCAAAGTTGTTGAAGCTTAAAAATAAAGATTAGACGAGAATAGCATTGGCGCAAGATAATCTTTTAAAGTCGGTTGGAAAAATGGGCGAACTGAAAAGTCGCTTGTGGTTTGTATTAGGTGCGTTAGTGGTGTATCGCTTAGGTGCGCATATACCTGTGCCTGGTATAGACCCAACTGTTTTAAAGCAATTATTTGATTCACAAAGTGGTGGTATTTTGGGCATGTTTAACATGTTCTCTGGTGGTGCTTTATCACGCTTTACTGTTTTTGCACTAGGGATTATGCCGTATATTTCTGCGTCAATTATTATGCAATTGGCGACAGTTGTTTCTCCTAAATTGGAGCAACTGAAAAAGGAAGGTGAAGCGGGTAGACGCACTATCACCAAATACACGCGATATGGGACAGTATTGCTTGCAACGTTTCAGGCTCTTGGTATTGCCATCGCTTTGGAAGGCCAAACGGGGTTAGTGTTAGATCCTGGATTAGCGTTTAGATTGACCGCTGTGGTTACTTTGGTTAGCGGTACGATGTTTTTGATGTGGTTGGGCGAGCAAATTACTGAGCGCGGTATTGGTAATGGAATCTCGATTATCATTTTTGCCGGTATTGTGGCTGGTTTGCCAAGTGCCATTACTAGCACATTAGAGTTAGCTCGAACAGGAGCTTTTTCAATACCGTTGGTGATGTTCTTATTTGTAGCAGTATTGTTAGTAACTGCGCTAGTGGTGTTTGTAGAGCGTGGTCAACGTAAGATTACGGTGAATTATGCCAAGCGCCAAGTAGGCAATAAAGTATATGGTGGGCAAACAACACACCTTCCTTTAAAGCTAAATATGGCTGGTGTAATACCACCAATATTTGCGTCAAGTATTATTTTGTTCCCAGCAACGTTGGCTGGTTGGTTTGGTAGTAATGAAAAGTTGTCATGGTTAAAAGACATAAGTAATGTTTTGTCCCCAGGACAACCTATATATATTTTATTTTTTGCATCTGCAATTATATTCTTCTGTTTTTTCTATACGGCATTGGTATTTAACCCTAAAGAAACAGCAGATAATTTAAAGAAAAGTGGTGCCTTTGTGCCAGGTATTCGCCCAGGTGAGCAAACAGCAAAATATATTGATACGATTATGGGCCGTTTGACCTTAATTGGTGCGATTTATATAACATTGGTTTGTTTGTTGCCAGAGTTTTTAACTTTGAAATTTAATACACCATTTTATTTTGGTGGTACGTCGCTACTGATTATTGTGGTGGTAACAATGGATTTTATGACCCAAGTGCAATCACATTTGATGTCTCATCAATATGAAGGGTTGCTAAAAAAAGCGAATTTTAAAGGTGGCGCAGGAGCGCGCTAGCTGGACGATGGCGAAAGAAGACCGTATTGAGATGCAAGGGGAGATTTTAGAAAACCTCCCAAATGCAACCTTTAAGGTGAAGTTAGAAAATGGTCATACAGTATTAGGATATATTTCTGGAAAAATGCGCATGCACTACATACGTATATTGCCAGGAGATAAGGTGACAGTAGAAATGACACCTTACGATTTAACAAGAGCGCGTATTACATTTCGCGTAAAGTAATTCAAAATAGAGTTTGTGGTGAGAGGTAAATTATGAGAGTTCGTGCATCAGTAAAAACATTGTGCCGTAACTGTAAAGTTGTTCGCCGTAGGGGTGTTGTGCGCATTATTTGCACTGACCCACGTCATAAACAACGTCAAGGTTAATGAAGTGGTAACAGTTAATTGTTTGGTTTGAAAAAATAAACATAAGCTGTTAAAATTCAAGGCTTTTTTATTTGGTCGCAAGTTGTTTGCGATTAATTTTGGAGTGAAAGTATGGCTCGTATTGCTGGGGTTAATATCCCAAATAATAAACACGCAGAAATTGCATTAACTGCAATATTCGGTATCGGTAGAAATACAGCACAAAAAATTTGCGCTGCAGCTGGTGTGTTGGCGACAACAAAAGTTAAAGACTTAAACGATGCGGATGTTGAAAAACTACGTGACGAAGTTGCTAAAGTTAAGGTTGAAGGTGACTTGCGTCGTGAAGTATCGATGAAC
>JAIYEJ010000197.1 GCA_027487055.1 Methylotenera sp.
AATTCTATTTTCAAAATCATCAGACTTTGCAAACCAATAGAGCTCTTGCGGTTGCAAACTAACCGGGCAAGCGTCAGCGCAGCGTGCACAACGTATGCAAGGCATGGCTGGCGGCGGCGGTGCAAATAGTTTTGGAGAAGCCGCAATAATACAGTTGGCTGCTTTAGTAATGGGCACATGTTCTGTCGGCAAATCAAAGCCCATCATTGGGCCGCCCATAATGTAGTGTGTGGTATCAATTTTGGCGCCGCCTGCCGCAGCAACCAAGTGCAACAATGGTGTGCCAAACAGCACTTCAAAATTTTGCGGCGTTTGTATATTGCCCGTCATTGAAACGATGCGGCTAATCGCCGGCTCACCAAACTCAAAATAGCGATAAAGCGCCAACACGGTTGCCACGTTAAATACTTGTAAGCCTACTTCTGTCGAGCGTTTATCATGCGGAATTTCTGTACCTAATAGCAAATGCACTAGGCGGCGCGCATCGCCACTCGGGTAAAGCGTTGGCACCACAATGACCTCCATGCCAGTGTTTTCTGTGGCGGCTTGCATCGCTTTGGTGGCTTCAGGCTTGTTATCTTCAATGCCAATCATCACTTTTTGGGCGCCAAGCAAGTATTGCGCAATCTCGATGCCTTTTACAATTTCATCTGCGCGTTCTCGCATCAACATGTCATCGCAAGTGATATACGGCTCACACTCTGCTGCATTAATCACTAGGGTGTGTATGCCTGATTTACCATCAGCACGTAATTTGATATGAGTTGGAAAAGTCGCCCCACCTAGCCCCACAATGCCAGATAAACGTAAGCTTGCTACTAAGTCTTTGCGCTCTGCATTCCGCCAATCTTGTGGCGTACGCTTAATCCATTGGTCTTTACCATCAGGTGTGATGGTGATGCAGTGATCTGGCAAGCCAGACGGATGAGGGATAATGGCATCTTCAATTGCTGTAATATGCCCAGAAGTTGGGGCATGAATCGCCGCAGAAACGGTGCCTTCTGCCTCTGCAAGTAATTGACCTTTTAGCACTTGATCGCCCACATTGACTTTTACTTTTGGAATGTTCCCCACATGCTGACGTAATGGCAACACTAAAGTGGCAGGCAAGGGCAATTGCCCAATCGGTAATTGCGTCGATTGTGTTTTATTCTCTGGTGGGTGAACCCCGCCATTGAATTTAAAAATCTTTGTAAAGTTAACTAAAGCGTTCATTTCTAGGACTTTTGCTTATTCATTTTTTAGCGTTAAAGCTGGCTTAATCGGTATCACTGGGTATTTCCACTTCCAGTTATCGGGCGTTTCATCGATTGGGTGCATAGTAATGCAATCCACCGGACAAGGTGCTAGACAAAGCTCGCAGCCAGTACACTCGCTCGAAATAATCGTGTGCATGTGCTTAGCAGCGCCCAGTATGGCATCCACAGGGCATGCCTGAATGCACAACGTACAACCAATACAGGTTTGTTCATCAATAAACGCAATGGCTTTGGGTTTTTCTACCCCATTTTCGGCGTTAAGTGGTTTGTATTCCACCCCCAGTAAATCAGCAAGTGCGCGAACACCAACATCTCCACCAGGAGGGCATTGGTTGATGTCTGCGCGACCTTCCGCAATAGCAGTTGCATATGGTTTACAGCCAGGAAAACCACATTGTCCACATTGCGTTTGCGGCAAAATAGCATCAATGCGCGCAATCAGCGGATCGCCCTCCACTTTGAATTTAAGGGCGGCGTAGCCAAGTGCTGCGCCTAATACCAGCGCAAGGCCTATCATGATATAGAGTGCGGTTAACATGTTTTAATAATTTGACTAATACTTATTTAAACTAATATTTGTCAAGGCCTGCAAAGCCCATAAATGCTAAGCTCATCAAGGCGGCTGTTATCATTGCGATGGCAGAACCCTGAAAGACCTTAGGCACGTCAGCAGCTTCTAGCCGCTCGCGCATCGATGCAAATAAGATCAACACCATTGAAAAGCCAACAGCGCCACCAAACCCATATAGACCTGATTCAATTGCACTATGGCTTGCCTGTGCGTTCAGTAATGGGATGCCCAATACCGCGCAATTGGTCGTAATCAGCGGTAAGAAAATGCCAAGCATTTGATAAAGCAGGGGAAAGCTTTTTTCCATCACAATTTCAGTAAACTGCACAACGCCCGCAATCACCACAATAAAAGAAAGTGTGCGCAGATATTGTAATTCATTGGGCTCAAGCAGGTAATGATTGATAGCCCAACTCGTCATAGAGCCTATCGTTAACACAAATGCGGTTGCGGCAGCCATGCCAATAGAAGCCTCTAATTTTTTAGAAACCCCCATAAATGGGCATAAACCCAAAATTTTTACCAACACAATGTTGTTGACAAACACCGTGCCAATCAAAATCATAATGTAATTGTGAGCTTGTATATCCATATCGATTCGTATTTTATTAACTCGTTATTATAACGTGTTTTATGTAGGCTTAGAGCGTAATTGCACCAGTTAAGTTTGTACATAAATCAATCAAACTCACCTTTAAAACGTTATGGCTAATTATTTAAATGAAGCGACATATTAAGCAATATTTTTTATAATCACAAAGAATATTAAATTATATATATTGAGTTTTTTGTTATAAAGACTAGATAATATAATCAATCCATAAGGATTTAGCATTTAGTGCATAGTTTCGGTTAAAATAGCAGTCTTAATTTTTTGCAGGTTTTGATATGTTGCAAGGATGTATAGTTGCCATCGTGACGCCCATGTTTGACGATGGAAGTTTGGATTTGGTTGCATTGCGCGCGTTGATTGATTTACATATCAAAGCAGGTACCGATGGCATTTGCATTGTTGGCACCACGGGTGAATCACCAACGGTTGATGTTGCAGAGCATTGCGAGTTAATTAAAGCTACGGTAGAGTATGTGAATGGGCGTTGTAAGGTGATTGCGGGTACTGGCGCAAACTCTACAAGTGAGGCGATTGAGCTTACAGCAAAAGCAAAAACCTTAGGTGCAGACGCATGTTTATTGGTGGCGCCTTACTATAATAAACCTTCACAAGAAGGTTTGTATCAGCATTATGCAGCGGTTGCAAATGCGGTAGATATCCCACAAATTTTATACAACGTGCCCAGCCGCACAGGCTGCGATATTAGCAACGATACGGTGTTAAGGTTAGCAAAAATTAAAAATGTAGTAGGTATTAAAGATGCGACAGGCGGTATAGAGCGTGGCACAGATTTAATTTTGCGTGCGAAATCAACACCTGAGATTGGTGATTTTGCAATTTATAGTGGTGACGATGCTACTGGCATGGCCTTAATGTTGTTGGGTGGGCATGGCGTGATATCAGTGACAGCTAACATTGCACCTAAACTCATGCGTGAAATGTGTGTGGCAGCGTTGTCTGGCAATGTTAAAACTGCCTGCGAGATTAATGCAAAATTATTTGCTTTGCATCAAAAATTATTTATTGAGCCAAATCCAATGCCTGTGAAATGGGTGATGCAACAAATGGGCTTAATTAAATCTGGCATACGTCTGCCAATGGTGAATTTATCTGAGCAATATCATGAAGTTCTGCGCGCTGCGATGCGCCAAGCGGAAATTGTTTAATTGATTTTAGTTTTTAAGTGGCGGTAAAAAATGACACAAAAAGTATTTATTAAATTAATCGCTATCAGTGCCTTAACAGTATTAAGTGCTTGCGACTCCATTCCATTTATTGATAACACTTCTGATTACAAAGGTGCTGGTCGCTCTAAACCTTTAGAAGTGCCGCCAGATTTAACCCAGTTGCGTTCTAGCAATTCTTATAGTGTGCCAGGCGGCAGTACTACTTATAACGCTTACAACCAAGCACAAGATGGTCAAGAACCAAATTTGGAAAAAGTATTACCTAACCAAGAAGGTGTGCGTATGGAAAAAGCCGGTGCACAGCGCTGGTTGGTGGTGAATGCCCCTGCTGAAAAGATTTGGCCTGTTATCCGCGAGTTTTGGTTAGATCAGGGTTTTGCAGTGCGTGTTGAA
>JAIYEJ010000210.1 GCA_027487055.1 Methylotenera sp.
AAAAACGGCAAGGTATGCGGCGTCAATACTAATAAAGGTTACATTGAAACCAAGCAAGTATTATCTGCGGTCGCAGGTTTCACACCACGCATTACTGAGATGGTCGATTTAAAAACACCTATTGTGATTCATCCTTTGCAGGCATGTGTTACAGAGCCAATGAAACCATGGCTTAACAGTATATTAGTGTCTGGCAGTTTGCATGTATATGTGAGCCAATCATCGCGTGGCGAACTCGTCATGGGGTCATCACTAGACCCCTATGAAGTTCATTCTGCTCGCAGTACGCTTGATTTTGTGGAGGGCTTAACTTCACATATGTTAGATATGTTCCCATTTTTATCTAACGTTAAAATTGTTAGGCAGTGGGGCGGTATGGCAGATATGACGCCAGATTATGCGCCAATTATGGGAAAAACACCGATAGAAGGCTTTTATCTAGATGCCGGCTGGGGGACCTGGGGCTTTAAAGCAACGCCAATTAGCGGCAAAACCATGGCGGCAACGATTGCGAACGATAGCAATGACCCCCTTATTCATACCTTTCGCTTATCGCGCTTTGAAGACTACGAACTTACAGGGGAAAAAGGCGCTGCTTCAGTAGGTCACTAAAGTACACAAAACATATGAAATTACTCACCTGCCCAATTAATGGAACTAGACCGCTAAGTGAATTTATATTTGGTGGCGAGTACCGCGCTGCGCCAAATCAAAATACTTGTTCAGATCCGGAATGGGCAGCCTATGTACATAATCGCCAAGGTGCGCCAGGCGAAAAAAAGGAATGGTGGTATCACGCACCAAGTGGCACTTGGTTTATTGCCGAGCGCAATACACTTACCGACAAAGTAACGCGCACTTACTTACTTGCTGATGCAAAAAATAACGTCGAGGACAATCAATGAGTTTGCGCAATCCTTACAAATCAGGCGAGTGGATAAACCGTGAAAAACAAATTACCTTCACGTTCGAAGGTGAAACGTTTACAGCCAATGAGGGTGATACGATTAGTAGCGCGCTTTGGGCTGCCAATCAAAAAGTATTAGGGCGTAGCTTTAAGTATCACCGTCCGCGCGGCATATTAAGCTTAGCTAATCATGATGTGAATATTTTAATGACCGATGGCACTGATACTAATATTCGAGCTGATGTTGTTGAAGTGAAAGATGGCATGCATTTGCATGCTGTTAACACTAAAGGTGGTGTAAAAAAAGATAAAAACAGCATCATTGATGCTATATCTCCTTTGCTGCCAGTCGGTTTTTATTACAAGGCTTTCCATAAGCCGCGTTGGCTATTTCCTTTTTGGGAAAATGTGATTCGTAAAGCAGCAGGACTAGGTGTTGTTAATTTTAATTACCCGCGTATTACGAAGCAAAAATCATATGCTCATTGTGATGTTGTGATTATCGGCGCTGGAGCTTCGGGCCTTAGTGCAGCTTGCGTTTCCGCAGAAGCAGGTTTACAAGTCATACTAGTGGATGAAAATAAGTATGCTGGTGGAAGTTTGACTTACGATCATGCTGGCAGCAATGTATCGTCAGATCATTCAGCGCACTTTTTAAAAAAAGTGAATAGCCTGCCAAATATTAAACTCATGACAAACGCTTATGCTGCTGGTTATTATCCTGATCATTTAATACCAATCGTGAGCCCAACAGGCATTACAAAAGTGCGTGCCAAGGCAGTCATCGTGGCGACTGGCACTTTTGAGCAACCACCTGTTTTTAGAAACAACGACTTACCTGGCGTTATGCTAGGTTCAGCTGCGCAGCGTTTAATTCATCGTTACGGCGTTAAAGCCTGTATTCAAGGCATCGTATTTACGGCGAATAATTATGGGTATCGAGTTGCGCTTGATATGCTAGAAGCAGGCACTAAACTGCAAGCAATCATTGATATGCGTACTGGTAATCATGGTGGATTACATGTTGTTGAAATAGCCAAACGCGGAGTAAAAATATATGCAGGGCATTGCGTGTATGAAGCGGTTGCAAATGCAGATAAATCTCAAGTTCAAGCCGCCATCATATGCCCTTATGATGAAAAAAATAACATGCCAGACATTGAAAATAGTTTTACGTTGGAATGTGATGGTATTGCGATTTGTGCTGGCGCTGCACCTGCTGCTGCATTGCTTTATCAGGCAGGCACTAGCATGCAATACGACAAAATGACACATCAGTTTGTGCCTAATCGTTTACCCAATGGCATTTTTGCTGCTGGTAAAGTGAATGGGGTATTCAAGCTAGTTCAGCGCATCAAAGACGGTGAGCACGCAGCGAATGATGTGCTTCATTTCTTAGGTAAAGCATCTGAGAAAATAGTTGTTGAAAAGCACACTGGGGCATCACCAAGCCACCCCTATCCCATGGTGCCACATCTAAAGGGTAAAAACTTTATCGATTTTGATGAAGATATTCAAATTAAAGACTTTGAAAATGCCGCGATTGAAGGCTTTGATAATATTGAACTCATGAAGCGATTTACCACCGTTGGAATGGGCCCTAGCCAAGGCAAACATTCGAATATGAACGCCATACGTATACTGGCTAAAATACGCAATTTACCTGTAGAAAAAATAGGAACAACGACTTCTAGGCCATTCTTTCATCCAACTCCTATCGGCCATCTCGCAGGGCGAGGCTTTCATCCGCACCGACATACTGCTTTGCATGATTGGCATGCTGCTCATGGTGCAGTATTCACCGATATTGGCGCATGGAAACGTGCGGCTTACTACTTGCAAGCGGATTTAACAAAGGATGATGCTATAGAAGCAGAAATGCTTGCTGTGCGAAATGCCGTGGGGATGATAGACGGTAGCTCACTTGGGAAAATCGAAATTCATGGGTCAGATGCAGCTGAGTTTCTTGAGCGATTTTTTACTGGTAAAAAAAAAAAAAAAAAAATTGGTACTT
>JAIYEJ010000026.1 GCA_027487055.1 Methylotenera sp.
AACATGCCAATTATGGATGGGTTGACATTAATCGCAAATTTACGCAGTTTGGGCTCCTATCAAAGTGTGCCTATTTTAATGCTAACGACCGAGTCCAGTGACGAAATGAAGGCAAAAGGTAAAGCGGCAGGCGCTAATGGTTGGTTAGTTAAACCATTCGACCCAAAACGCTTAATAGAAGTTGTACAAAAAGTAATCGGTGCATAGGTTTACCAATTAATAAAACAGTATCACGAAAAATTTGTAACCAAAGTGGTCATCATACAAAAACCACTTAGCAGAAATGGGGTAAAAAAATGACAGTTGATATGAGTCAATTTTATGAAGTCTTCTTTGATGAAGCGGAAGAGTTATTAGCAGAGGCTGAAAAGCTACTGCTAGATATCGATATTGAGAATCCAGATTCTGAAGATTTGAATGCTATCTTTCGTGCTGCACATTCAATTAAAGGTGGCGCAGCCACTTTTGGCTTTATGGACATGACTGAAATCACGCATGTACTTGAAAACTTGTTAGATAAAATTCGTAAAAACGAAATGGCGTTAACTGCGGAACATGTTGATGCATTTTTAGCAGCAAAAGATGTGCTTAAGATGGAGTTGGATGGACATAGAAATGCAACGCCAGTTGACCAAGAACAAGTGGCCGATGTGAAAATGATGCTTAAATCACTCTCTGAGGCTGGTACCTCTCCAAATAATCCTGCGCCAGTAACTGTCGAGCCTGTAGCTATAAAAACTGAAACCCTTAAATCAGAGGAAGTTAAGCCTGCTGAAGTTGCTAAACCTGCAGTAGAAAAAGTAGTCGAGCCTGCCATTGCTTCAGCTACAAATGATGATGGGTTAACAAGATTTAATATTGTGTTGCCAGTGATTTCAGAAAAAGACATTGAAAATTTAAAAGAAGAATTAGGATTGTTGGGTGAGGTTGTAGCAAATAAAGAGGCTAGTGGACGCACCATATTTTTGCTCACTACAGATTCTACACAAGCTGACATTGTGTCAATTTGCTCATTTGTGCTTAATCCAGATGATCTCGTCATTACAACGATTAGCGCTAAAGAAGTAAATGCTTCAACAACTGTTGCAACTCCTACAGTTGAGGTGGCAAAAGAAGATCCAGGCTACGGCCTATTTGATATGGAAGATACTAAACCATCAGTTGCAGTTAAAGTACCTGCAGAAGCAACAAATAGTTCTGCTGCAAAGATTCAAGAAGAAATGGGCTACGGCTTATTTGAGCAAGCAGGTAAAGAAAAAGAAGAAGAAGGATACGGGTTCTTTGCACCATTCAAACCGCATCAAGATGCTGTTGTAACTCAATTGATAGGTGATGACACTGTTCCAACTGAGGCCAACTCTGGTAAGGGAGTTGAAGAGCCGGCTAAGGTTGAAGTTGCCAAAACAGAAGCTGCAAGTAATAACGCGGATAAAAGAAATGCTGTAAGACGTGAAGCAGATAAAGCGCCCGCAAGTGCAGAAACCACTTCTATTCGTGTCGGTATCGAAAAAGTAGATTTACTGATTAACTTAGTGGGCGAATTGGTCATCACACAAGCAATGATTGAGCAACGCGTTAATGCGTTAGACCCAGTACAACATGAACCACTCATTAATAGTGTTAGCCAACTTACCCGTAATACGCGTGATTTGCAAGAGTCAGTGATGTCGATACGCATGATGCCGATGGATTTCGTATTCTCGCGCTTCCCAAGAATGGTTCGCGATTTGGCAGCTAAGTTGAACAAAAAAGTTGAGTTTGTCACGATTGGTGCAACGACAGAATTAGATAAAGGTTTAATTGAACGTATTGTTGATCCGCTAACGCATTTGGTACGTAACAGTGTGGATCATGGTATTGAGCTTCCAGCAGCGCGTAAAGCTGCAGGTAAAAGTGAGACAGGCGTGCTTACAATTTCTGCTGCGCATAAAGGTGGCAGTATAGTCATTGAGGTTACAGATGATGGTGCTGGCTTAAATCGCGCAAAATTACTCGCTAAAGCTGCAAAAAATGGCTTATCAGTTAGTGAAAGCATGACTGATTCTGAAGTCTTTAACCTGATTTTTGCACCAGGATTTTCAACTGCAGAAGTGGTCACAGATGTTTCAGGTCGCGGTGTTGGCATGGATGTAGTGAAACGTAACATTTCAGCCATGGGTGGCGTGGTAGAAATCCGCTCTGCGCTTGGCTTTGGTACCACAATCTCTATTGCGCTACCACTCACACTTGCAATTTTAGATGGCATGTCTGTTTCGCTTGGCAATAGCTTGTATGTCATACCACTTAACTTAATTGTAGAAACCTTACAGCCACGTGCAGAAGATATTAAAACAGTCACTGGCGAAGGACGCATGGTACATGTGCGTGGCGAGTACTTGCCGATTATCGCGTTACATAGTTTGTTTAATCAACACACAGAAATTACCGATCCAACACAAGGTGTTTTAGTGTTGCTTGAGTCAGATGGCAAAAAATCTGCCTTATTTTTGGATAGACTTGTTGGGCAGCAGCAAGTGGTTATTAAGAGTTTAGAAACTAACTACAGAAAAATTGCTGGGGTATCTGGCGCAACGATTATGGGTGATGGCTCAGTCGCTTTGATTTTAGATGTTCCTGCACTGATTCAAATGGGACAAACCAGTAACTATTTAACAGGCGCACAGACTTTTTCTAATAATGGTGCGCATTCAATTCCTAACATGGTTATTTAAATCTTAGGTTTTAACTACACAGAAATGAAGCAATATTTAAGGAGCTTACATCATGAATACTAGTGCAGAAGTTGTTAACAACAATCCAAACGTTACACTTAAAAGTGCAGCAGGCGAATATCTCACCTTTGTTTTGGGTGAAGAAGAATACGGCATCGAGATATTAAAAGTACAAGAAATACGTGGTTACGATGCAGTAACGCCGATTGCCAATACACCAAATTTTATCAAAGGTGTCGTGAATTTACGCGGAAAAATCGTCCCGATTGTCGATTTACGCATTAAATTTAACTTAGGAAAAGTGGTGTACGACGAATTTACTGTGGTCATTATTCTTAATTTAAGTGGTCGTGTGGTTGGAATTGTGGTGGATGGTGTTTCAGATGTCATGGCGTTGAAAGATGATCAATTACGCGAAGTGCCTTCACTCGTCACCAGTATCGATACTAAATATATCGTTGGCTTGGCAACTGTTGAGCAACAAATGCTTATTTTAGTCGATATTGAACAATTGATGACTAGTCAAGAAATGGCACTTTTAGATGTTTCAGTACATTAAGTGAGTTTACAAATAATAGGGAAAATGAATATGAGTAAATCACATCAAACAGTTGGCGTGCTTGCAAAATTTAAGGTTTTAAAACTAAAGGTTAAGTTTATGTTGGTGCTAGCACTGATGCTAACAACCTTTATCATAATCGGTTTTATAGGTAATCAATCCTATAACAAAGTGATTATTAATGGTGACACCTACGGTGAAATTGTAAATAACAAAGATTTGGTTGCGGATATTTTACCTCCACCTGCCTATTTGCTTGAGTCATATCAAGTAGCATTAGAGATGCTTACTTTAAAAAATGAGCCATTACAGCCATTAGTTGAAAAGGGTAATGCCTTGACGGAGGATTTTAAAAAACGTACCGCACATTGGGAAGCGAGTTTATCAAATCCTAAAATGATTGAGATACTGAATACCAAAGTTAAAACGCCTGGTTTAGAGTTTATTAGAATACGGGATGAATTGTTTATTCCATCAGTTCGTTCAGCAGACTCTAAAGCAATTAACAGTGCCTTAAGCCAACTAAAAGCAGCTTATGCAAAACATCGTGATGGTATCGACGAGCTTTCTATATTAGCGATAGAAGAGGCTGCAAATATAGAAGCTACAGTACAATCAAAAATCTCAACAACCAAACTAATTTTGGTTAGCATGATTTTAATTGCGATTGCATTTACTTTTTTGGTTCTTAGTTATCTACTTAAAACGATTACTAAGCCTTTAAATAATGTGATTAGTATTTTTGATGAAATTAAAAATGGTAAGTTTGATAGTGAAATTGAAGTCACAGGCAATGATGAGTTAAGTAATGTACTGAATGAATTAGACGGTATGAGAGCTAATCTTGCAGACAATATTACCAAACAACAAATAATAGCTGAACGAGTCAAAGATCAAGCTATTGCCTTTCAGTCACAGCTTAATGCTATTAGCAAATCCACAGGAATGCTAGTGATGGATCCAGAAGGCAATGTGCTTGATACAAACGATTTATTCCTCAATAGTTTTGGTTATGCTAAAGAAGAAATCATTGGTAAAAACCACGAGATATTTATTCAACATGAAGATGTAGATAAAAAACAAAATGATGAGATTTGGGCAAAATTAAAACGTGGTGAATCTGCCGCAGCACAAATTAAGCGCTTTTCTAAAGAAGGTAAAGAGATTTGGTTAGATGTGACCTATAACCCAATTTTATCTGCAGATGGCACTAATAAAGTACTACAAGTCGTTAATTACTATCGTGATGTGACTGAACAAAAAATTAAAGATATTGATGTTGAAGGTCAGCTTAATGCCATTGGGCGCTCTCAAGGGGTGATTGAGCTAGATTTAGAAGGCTACATTATTAAAGTAAATAAGACTTACTGCGATATGTTGGGCTACCAACAAAAAGACCTATTAGATAACCATGTTAGCATGCTGTTAGACCAAACTTTTGCTAGTAGCCCTGCATATAAAGAGCTATGGAATAAGTTAGTCAATGGAGCTGTAGATTCAGGGCAATACAAGCGAATTGGCAAAGGTGGTAAAGAAGTTTGGATACAAGCGAGTTACAACCCAATTAAAAATGATAATGGCGAAATTATTAAGATTGTTAATTACACCATTGATATTACAAAAGAAAAACTTACTGCATCAGACAATATGAGCCAAATCGCGGCTATTAATAGAGTCCAGGGCGTGATTGAATTTGATTTGACAGGCAAAATTTTATCTTTAAATGATATTTTTGCTACAGTTACTGGATATCACAAAGAAGAAGTTTTAGGTAATCACCATAGTATGCTTGTAGATGCTGCTTATAAAGCCAGCGCAGAATACAAAAAATTCTGGGAGGATTTAGCAAGTGGTTTAGCTAAGGATGGGCAGTTTAGGCGGGTTGGCAAAGGCGGTAAAGAGATTTGGCTGCAAGCAACGTATAACCCAATTTTAGACTTAAACGGTAAGCCATATAAAGTAGTCAAATTCGCCACTGATATTACTGAGCAATATAATACAGCTCGTGTCCTTGAGCGTGCGGTAGAAGAAAGCCAGGGCATTATTGAAGGCGCTAAAGCGGGTGATTTAACAAGCCGTGTTTCGTTAGAAGGAAAAACAGGGGCGATTGCATCTCCTTGTGATGGTATTAATGCCTTGATGGACAAAATGACAGAAGTGATTGCGCAAGTGCGTGAAGCGGGCGAGACCATTAACACAGCTGCTAACGAGATTGCGACAGGTAACAACGACCTATCAAGCCGCACTGAGCAACAAGCAAGTTCGTTGGAAGAAACTGCTTCTAGCATGGAAGAGTTGGCTTCTACTGTGAAACAGAATGCTGAAAACGCTAAACAAGCCAACCAACTTGCTTCTGCCGCTTCAGGTGTCGCAGTCAAAGGTGGCGAAGTGGTCGGAAATGTGGTGACCACCATGGCAGACATCAACACTAGTGCGCGCAAAATTGAAGACATTATTAGTGTTATTGATGGTATTGCCTTTCAGACCAATATATTAGCGCTTAATGCGGCAGTTGAAGCTGCGCGTGCGGGTGAGCAAGGCCGGGGCTTTGCGGTAGTGGCAGGTGAGGTGCGTAACCTAGCACAACGCTCTGCCAGTGCAGCTAAAGAGATTAAAGAGCTGATTTCTGACTCAGTTGGCAAAGTGCAAGAAGGTACTAAATTAGTTGAAGATGCTGGTAGCACCATGCATGAGATTGTGTCTTCTGTACAACGTGTGACCGATATTATGGGTGAGATTTCTGCTGCATCGAGCGAGCAAAGCGCAGGTATAGATCAAGTCAACAATGCGATAACCAGCATGGATGAAGTCACCCAACAAAATGCGGCCTTGGTAGAACAAGCTGCTGCTGCTGCAGAGAGCTTGGTAGAACAAGCTGCAAGCCTCATGGACACAGTGGGTGCTTTTAGATTAGCAGGAGGAGGTAATGCATACGCTAATCAATCAAATAGCAGAAGTACAAAAACAGCTAACAGCTTTGAGCGTCGTGCAACTAGTAGTCCAATGCGTGCATCTGCACCAGCGACTAAACCAGCAGGTAAACTTGCTAGCAAGCTAACCTCAAATATCACTACTAAAACAGGCACTGATGATGGTGAGTGGGAAGAATTTTAATTCCTCGAGACGTTTTAATATGAAGGAAAGTGGATAAAAACATGAAGAATAATATTCTAGTGACACAAAAAGAAATAGAGTTAAGTGATAGCAGCTCTATTGTTTCGAAATCCGATTTAAAAGAGCAAATCACTTATATTAATGATGCACCAATCATGCTAAAAGTTGGTGCATTGATTGCGCTACAAACATGCTCACTTTTAGTGTGGTTCAATAGTGAACCTTTAACGAAGCTTTTAGAAATTGCAACTGTTGGCACCATAGTAGCCATCGCATCACTATTTGCGCTACATAAGTATGTTGTTTTGCCAATCAAACGTGCAACTGATGCTGCTAATGCCATAGCTGACGGTGATTTTAGTTTTAGGATATGTACAAAGAACAATGACGAAACTGGACGTATGATGCAAGCTATTGAAGCAATGCAAATTAGAATCAGTTCTGAGGTAAGTAACAATAAAAAAATAGCGGATGAAGGTATACGCTTGCAAAGCGCATTAGACAATAGCACTTTAGCTTTCACATTTGGCGATAGCGATAATAAATTGCAGTATATCAATGCAACTGCAAAAGCGATATGGCAGGAAATGGCCGCAGATATTAGTAAAGTACATGCCAAATTTAATGTTGACTCGATGATGGGCAACAATATTGGGCAATATTTTGAAAATGCTAATGAACGTGCAATTTTTGCTGAAAAACTCAATGCTCCGAGAACTATAGAATTGTCGATGTATGGGCGTCATTTTAAATTAAATATTGTGCCTGTTTACAACCCACAAGGTGAGTATTTAGGGCGCATGACGCAATGGAATGAGCTTACAGCCGAAAAACTTATGACTTCTGAAAATGCCAGTCAGATAGCCGCCATAAACAAAGTACAAGGTATGATTGAGTTTGATACTACAGGCAAAATAATTGCAGTTAACGATAATTTTGCAGCAGTAACAGGCTATAGCAAAGAAGAAATTGTCGGTAATCACCACAGTATGTTTGTAGATGCAGATTATAAAGCTAGTGCAGACTACAAGAAATTCTGGGAAGATTTAGTAAATGGTGATGCACAAGAAGGAAAGATTAGACGTTTAGGTAAAGGAGGGAAGGAAATTTGGTTACAAGCTCTCTACAGCCCGATTTTAGATTTAAATGGCAAGACCTACAAAATAATTAAGCTTGCCAGCGACATTACTTTATTTTATAAGACAGCTAAAGTGTTAGAGGGTGCTGTTGAAGAAACTCAAAGCGTGATAGAAAGCGCTAAAGCGGGTGATTTAACAAGCCGTGTTTCGTTAGAAGGAAAAACAGGGGCGATTGCATCTCTTTGTGATGGTATTAATGCCCTGATGGATAAAATGACTGAAGTGATAGCGCAAGTGCTTGAGGCGGGTGAGACCATTAATACTGCTGCTAGCGAAATTGCGACTGGAAATAATGATTTATCTAGCCGTACTAAACAGCAAGCTTCTAGCCTAGAAGAAACAGCCACTAGCATGGAAGAATTGGCCTCTACTGTGAAACAAAACGCAGAGAACGCTAAACAAGCAAATCAACTTGCCGCAGCAGCTTCTGGTGTTGCAGTAAAAGGCGGTCAGGTTGTCGGTAATGTGGTGACCACCATGGCAGACATCAACACTAGTGCGCGCAAAATTGAAGACATTATTAGTGTTATTGATGGTATTGCCTTTCAGACCAATATATTA
>JAIYEJ010000004.1 GCA_027487055.1 Methylotenera sp.
AGATTACCCAGACTTAACTTTTAACGACACTGTAAATGGTAAAGAACATATCCTAACTGCAAGTATCGGCGAAGTAACCAAAAAGAAAATTCAGGAGTTTGCGCTTAAACAAAACTTACAAACCCTGCATAACCGTATTAATGAGCTTGGTGTAGCAGAGCCCATCGTGCAACAACAAGGCTTTGATCGTATTGTGGTGCAGTTACCGGGTGTGCAAGATACAGCAAAAGCGAAAGAAATTTTAGGTCGTACTGCAACGCTTGAAATCCGAATGGTGGATGAAGATAAATCTGACATGGCAACCTTAGAGAAAGCTATCAAAGGTCAGGTGCCATTTGGTGATGAGCTTTATAACGACCGCGAAGGTCGCCCAATTTTGGTTAAGAAAAACGTGGTGCTGACTGGTGACCGCATTACCGATGCAGGCCCAGGCGTAAACCAACAAAATGGCGGCTCTGTGGTAAACGTAACCCTAGACGGCCGTGGCGCAGGTATATTTAAAAATGTTACCCGCGATAACGTGGGTAAACGCATGGCGATTTTGCTCATTGAAAAAGGCAGTACAGAAGTCATTACTGCGCCAGTGATTAACGAAGAAATCGGAGGCGGTCGAGTGCAGATTTCTGGCATGGCTAATACGCAAGAAGCGACCGACGTATCGTTGCTGTTGCGCGCTGGCGCACTAGCAGCACCAATGGAAATTATTGAAGAGCGCACTGTTGGCCCAAGCATGGGTGAAGAAAATATTAAACGCGGCGTGCACTCAACGCTTTGGGGCTTTGCCGCGATTGCCGTGATGATGTTGATTTACTACATGATATTTGGTGGCGTTTCTGTGCTGGCACTAGGCGTTAACTTACTATTATTGGTTGCGCTACTTTCTATGTTGCAAGCAACACTTACCTTACCAGGCTTGGCAGCGATTGCGTTGGCACTTGGTATGGCGATTGATGCGAACGTACTGATTAATGAGCGCATCCGCGAAGAACTTCGCAATGGAAACTCACCGCAAGCAAGTATTAACGAAGGCTACAAAAATGCTTGGCATACCATTGTGGACTCGAACGTCACCACACTGATTGCAGGTTTAGCGCTATTTATGTTTGGCACTGGCCCTATTAAAGGATTTGCTGTGGTGCACGTACTTGGCATTTTAACCTCTATGTTTAGTGCGGTTTTAGTTTCTCGCGCGATTGTGAATATGCTTTATGGCTATCGCCGCAAAATTACTAAACTTTCTATCGGCCAAATTTATAAAGCTGATTAATCAATAACTGAATAAGCAAATCGAGCAAATATTATGGAATTATTTAGAATTAAAAAAGATATCCCGTTTATGAGTTATGGCCGTTTGACCACGGCTATTTCGCTCATCACCTTTATTTTGGCTGTGTTTTTCTTAGCTACAAAAGGTTTGCATTACGGCGTAGATTTTACAGGCGGCACTGCGATGGAGGTGCATTACCCACATCCTGCTAATATTGATGCGATTCGTAATGCCGTTGCAAGCACTGGCCTAAAAGATGTCACTGTGCAAAATTTTGGAACTAGCCAAGATGTGCTTATTCGTTTGCCTTTGGTAAAAGAAATGTCAATTGCCAAACTTTCTGAGTCTGTTACAAATGCACTTAAAAGTGAAGACGCAACTGTGGAAGTGCGCCGTGTAGAAAGCGTAGGCTCACAAGTGGGTGATGAACTTTATGCTAACGGCGGCTTGGCTTTATTATTAGTCTGTGTAGGCATTATGATTTACTTAGCAATTCGTTTTGAATGGCGTTTTGCAGTAGCCGCTATCATTGCCAATATGCATGACGTGGTGATTATTTTAGGCTTTTTTGCATACTTTCAATGGGAATTTAACTTAACAGTTTTAGCCGCGATTTTGGCTGTGTTAGGCTACTCAGTTAACGAATCTGTGGTGGTATTTGACCGAGTGCGTGAAAACTTTAGAAAAATGCGCAAAGCTTCGGTTGTGCAAGTGATTGATAATGCGATTACCCGCACCATGAGTCGCACTGTGATTACCCACTTAATGACACAAACCATGGTGGGTTCTATGTTATTGTTTGGTGGCGAAGTATTACATAACTTTGCGCTCGCGCTTACCATCGGCATTTTGTTTGGTATTTATTCCTCTGTGTTGGTGGCTTGCCCAATCGCGATGTGGCTTGGTGTGAGTCGCGCTAATCTGATTGGCGATATTGAGAAAAAAGAAGGCGAGAAAAACTCAGAGGCGCTAGCACCTTAAGTATTGCTTGCCTTGAGTTTTGCGCCTTGCCCTTTAATGTATTTACAAGTATTTTATTTGGCAGTTCAGGCCAGTAAGCGCTTGATTCTTGAAGCAGTTAAAAGGTAAACTTGTCATATCACAACTACGATTTAGCGCCCATTGGATAATATTCCCATAGCATGGCAACTGGCTATTTTAGCCTTATTGTTACTTTTATCTGGATTTTTTTCAGTCGCAGAAACTAGTTTAATGTCGCTCAACCGCTATCGGTTGCGCCATTTAGTCAAAGAAGGTAACCGTGGTGCACGATTGGCAAGCGCCTTACTTGCCCAAACAGACAAGCTCCTAGGCGTAATTTTACTGTGCAACAACTTCGCCAACGCTGCCTCTGCCACTCTTGTCACACTCATCACAGTAGAACTCTTTGGCGAGGGCGAATGGGTTCTCATGATAGGCACTTTAGCGGTAACTTTCGCGATATTAGTGTTTAGTGAAATCACCCCCAAGGTTGTCGCAGCCGCTTATCCAGAAAAACTAGGCATATTGTGCAGTTATGTGCTTTATCCTTTACTTAAGGTTTTATACCCCGTTGTTTGGTTTATCAATTTGTTTGTAGAGGGCTTATTAAAGCTTTTGAGAGTCAATGTTAACTTTAGTGAAGGCGCGCAATCTCTAACCATGGATGAATTGCGCAGCATTGTGACGGATGCTGGTCATTTTCTGCCCAATAAGCACCGAACTATTTTACTTAACTTGTTTGAGCTTGAAAAAATCACTGTCGACGACGTAATGACCGCACACACACTTGCTGAGGTGATTGACTTTGATGCGCCGATTGAAGAAATATTACAACGCATCTCTAATAGTCACCACACACGTTTGCCTGTGCGCGAAGGCGATACTGAAGAAATTATCGGGATTATTCATATTCGAAAAATTATCAATCAAGTGCGGTTACATCAACAAGATAGCGACTTAACAAAAGAAGCATTACGCGAAATTATTGAAGCGCCCTATTTTGTGCCTGCCGGTACACCGCTATATACGCAGATTCAGCAATTTCAAGAAAACCAAGAACGCATTGCGCTTGTCGTAGATGAGTATGGTGAATTTAAAGGTTTAATTACGCTAGAGGATATTTTGGAGGAAGTCATCGGTGATTTTACCACCCAGTCCCCAAGCCGAATTGGCAGCTACCGCCAAGAAGCAGACGGCAGTTGGTTGGTAGATGGCAGTAGTACATTGCGTGACTTGAATAAAAAACTAAACCTTTCATTGCCGCTAGATGGCCCAGTCACTTTAAATGGATTAATCATTGAACATTTTGAAGATATACCAGAGCCTGGTACCAGCTTTAAAATTGGTGAGCATCATCTTGAAATCATTCAAACACAAGATAGAATTGTTAAAAGCGTCAAAATTTTTTCTTAATTGCATAAATCTTTAGTTGCAACCCATTTGGGTACTTGAATTTTTTGTTATTCGGCTCAAAATACAAAATTGCACGGAACAATAAATGGCAAACATAAATCCAATAGGCGATGTAGCAATAAAACCAAGCGCAGTTAAACCTAAACTGCCAGAAATGTTTAAAGTTTTATTATTAAATGACGATTACACTCCTATGGAGTTTGTTGTTGAAACGATACAACGCTTTTTTAATAAAACACGTGAACAAGCAACACAAATCATGCTCAAAGTACATACTGAGGGCATCGGAGTATGTGGCGTGTACCCACAAGACATTGCAGAAACAAAGATGAATCAGGTGTTGATTCATGCAAAGGAAGCGCAGCATCCGTTGCAATGTGTTATAGAGCCTGCTTAAGCTGGCGTTGTAAATAAAGTGCTTACTTGATATTGGTGACAGAAATTAATAAGAGGCGTACAGTAGTCATATGAAAGTTGAAGGTAAAAAATGATAGCCCAAGAATTAGAAGTAAGTTTACATATGGCGTTTATGGATGCGCGACAAAAGCGCCATGAACTCATTACGGTTGAACATTTACTTCTTGCTATGATTGATAATCCTACCGCGGCTGAAGTACTTCGCGCTTGTGGTGCAAAATTTGAGGTCTTACGTACAGAGCTCGTTCATTATATTGAAGAGCACACACCCATTGTAGGCGGCGATGATGAGGTTGATACACAACCCACACTTGGCTTTCAACGTGTCATCCAACGCGCTATGTTGCATGTGCAATCTAGTGGCAAAAAAGAAGTCACTGGTGCAAATGTACTCGTTGCGATATACGGCGAAAAAGATTCACATGCAGTATTTTTCTTGCATCAACAAGGCATCACTAGGTTAGATGTGGTTAACTTTATCTCGCACGGCGTTGCAAAAATACCAGAAGGTGAGAATAAAATTGAAGGTGGCGAAACTGATGTTGAGATGGAATCAGCACCAACAGGCGCGCTTGAAAGCTTTACTGCAAACCTAAATGCGCAAGTGGCTGCTGGCAAAATAGATCCACTTATTGGTCGCGCCCCTGAGTTAGAGCGTGTGATTCAAACGCTATGCCGTCGCCGCAAAAATAATCCTTTGTTAGTTGGTGAAGCGGGCGTTGGTAAAACTGCGATTGCTGAAGGCCTGGCAAGTCGTATTGTCAATAAAGAAATCCCTGATGTTTTGGCAAATGCTACCGTTTACTCGCTTGATATGGGTGCATTATTAGCAGGTACTAAATACCGTGGTGATTTTGAGCAACGCTTAAAAGCCGTAATGAAACAGCTTGCAGAAAAGCCTGACGCAATTTTGTTTATTGATGAAATCCACACATTAATTGGTGCTGGCGCGGCAAGTGGTGGCACATTAGATGCTAGCAACTTACTAAAACCAGCTCTATCAAACGGCACACTTAAATGCATAGGCGCAACCACTTACCAAGAATACCGTGGTATTTTTGAGAAAGACCATGCGCTCTCTCGTCGCTTCCAAAAAGTGGATGTAGTTGAACCAAGCGTTGCCGAAACCATTGAAATTCTAAAAGGCTTGAAATCGCGCTTTGAAGAACACCATAGTGTTAAGTATAGCGCCAGCGCACTTTCTACTGCGGCGGAGCTTTCTGCTAAGTACATCAATGACCGCCATTTGCCAGACAAAGCGATCGACGTGATTGATGAAGCAGGCGCTGCACAACGTATTTTGCCTAAAAACAAACAGAAGAAAGTCATCGGCAATAAAGAGATTGAAGACATTATTGCCAAAATTGCGCGTATTCCGCCCAAAAACATTTCTAACGATGACCGCACTGCGCTTAAAACGCTAGAGCGTGATTTAAAAGCGGTAGTTTTTGGTCAAGACAAAGCCATTGAAGTTCTCACGACCGCCGTTAAAATGGCGCGTAGCGGCCTTGGTGGCAACAATAAACCAGTAGGTAGCTTCTTGTTTAGTGGGCCGACTGGCGTGGGTAAAACTGAGGTTGCTAAACAGCTCGCTTATATCATGGGCGTAGAACTCATCCGCTTTGACATGAGTGAATACATGGAGCGACATGCCGTCAGCCGGTTAATTGGAGCGCCTCCTGGCTATGTGGGCTTTGAGCAAGGTGGTTTGATGACAGAAGCCATTACCAAACAGCCTTATTGCGTATTGCTTTTAGATGAAATCGAAAAAGCACATCCGGATATTTTCAATATTCTATTGCAAGTGATGGATCACGGCACACTCACCGACAATAATGGTCGTAAAGCAGACTTTAGAAACGTGACGATTATCATGACGACCAATGCAGGTGCAGAAAACCTAAGCAAATCGAGCATCGGCTTTACCAATGCGAAAGACTCATCTGATGAAGCGGCAGATATTAAACGCTTCTTCTCTCCAGAGTTTCGTAACCGTTTAGATGCAACGGTATCATTCGCGGCGCTTTCACAAGAAATTATTATCCGTGTGGTAGATAAATTCTTAATGCAGTTAGAAGATCAATTGCACGAGAAAAAAGTGGAAGTAACCTTTAGTGATGCACTGAAATCTTACCTTGGTAAAAAAGGCTTTGATCCACTCATGGGCGCGCGCCCAATGGCACGCTTGATTCAAGACACTATTCGTAAGGCTCTGGCGGATGAGTTGTTATTTGGAAAACTCGCCAATGGTGGAAACGTGCATGTGGATATTGATGATAAAGATGTGGTGAAATTAGTGTTTGATGAAACTAAAAACACCGCAAAACCAGAATCGCCAAAACCTGAAGCAGAGACCATTTAACTTTACCAAAACTTTGCTGTAACAAAATTACCCGACGCTATCTGTACTTTGATACGTCGGGTTTTTTGTCATCACGCTGTTAAATAACTCACTCTCTACCCAGCCTTTTAACCAATCATACAATTTTGGGTAGTACTTCGTTTGCCACCAAATATCGTCCACTGCAGCAAATTGGCGCACGAAAGGAAAGATTGCAATATCTGCAATCCCTGCATCGTCACTCAATAAGTAAGTATGCAAGCTCAGCATATGTTCGAGCTTTTGTAAAAACACTTCGCCATCGGCACGGTGTTGGATTTGCGTTTGGTTAGGATGGCGCTCTGGGTATTTATAAGCATCTAATGCTTTTTTAAAGTTGCTATCATTATCAAAAATTAATGCTCTGGAAGCCTCATGGATATTGCCTTGCATAGCATGATCTTTGAAAGCCAAAATCATAATTTCTAAACTTTCATCAATCACAGTGCCATCTGCCAATTGTAAAACGGGCACTGTAGCTTTGGGCGATATTTGTAACATGTGGGCAGGTTTGTCACGCAGCGACACTTCACGAGTCTCCACTGCAATATTTGCTAATTTAAGCGCCATACGCGCACGCATTGCATAGGGGCAACGTCGATAGGAATAAAGTATTGGTAGCATTCGCTTTTAAAAACTAACCCAGCGTTTTACAAATATCGCGCACTAACGTGGGCCCTTTATAAATCAGCCCACTGTAGACTTGCACCAAACTCGCCCCTGCTGCGATTTTTTCTGCAGCATCCGCGCCGCTTAAAATCCCACCCACACCAATAATCGGTAGCGAGCCTTGCAGTTGTTTGGATAGCTGCCCAATCACTATGGTGGATTGTTGCTTGACAGGCGCGCCAGAAAGGCCACCAGTTTCTTCGGCATTGTGCATGCCTTTTACCGCATCACGACTAAGCGTAGTATTCGTCGCAATCACGCCATCTATTTGATGTTGCATTAATAAATTGGCAATTTCAACGACTTGTTCATGGTTTAAGTCGGGCGCGATTTTGAGCGTAACGGGCACGTATTTACCGTGCTTTTCTGCTAGTTTTGATTGTTCTAACTTTAAGCTAGAGAGCAAACTAGACAAGGCTTCTTTTTCTTGCAAATCGCGCAAATTTTTAGTGTTGGGTGATGAAATATTCACTGTAATATAGTGCGCATGTGAATAGACTTTTTGCATACAAAGTAAATAATCATCCACCGCACGCTCGTTAGGCGTATCAAAGTTTTTACCAATATTAATGCCCAGCACACCTTTATATTTGGCGCCTTTGACATTTTCAATCAGGTTGTCTACTCCCAAATTATTAAAACCAAAGCGATTAATTATGCCGTTTGCTTCAGTCACACGGAATAAACGCGGCTTGGGGTTACCTGGTTGCGGACGTGGGGTTACAGTGCCAATCTCTATAAAACCAAAACCAAGTGCCGACATCCCATCAATCACTGCGCCATTTTTATCAAGCCCTGCAGCCAAACCCACCGCATTTGTAAAATCAATACCCATCACTTGCCGCGAAAGAGACTTTGGCGCCTTTGGATATAAATGGAGTAATCCAGATTTTTCAGCCCATTTTAGGCTTTTTAAAGTGATATCATGCGCGCGCTCAGCATCGAGTTGAAACAAAAGAGGCTTTACTAGCGTATAGCAACTCATGCTAGTTACAACAGCACTTTCTCTATTCCACCATTATTCACTTTTTCCACATATTCTTGCATCCAGTTTTCACCCAGAATATGCTTCGCCATTTCAACGACAATGTAATCAGCTTCAATACCCGTATCGTCGCCATACCTCGCCAAACCTTGCAGACAGCTTGGGCAACTGGTTAAAATTTTGACTTTCTCTTCAGGATTCCCCACCGTCAAGCCCATCTTATTCATGCCTTTTTCAAGCTCTTCTTGTTTGCGCATTTTTACTTGTGTGGCAATATCAGGCCTTGCTGCAGCAAATGTACCGCTCTCTCCACAACAACGGTCATTTAAAGTGACTTCTTGCCCCATTAGTTTATTTGTTACTTCAAGCGGTTTATAGGTTTTCATCGGCGTATGACATGGATCATGATACATATAGCGCGTACCTGTGATGTTAGAAAGTTTCTGATCTTTCTCCATCAAGTACTCGTGAATATCTAATAAACGACAGCCAGGAAATATCTTTTCAAATTCGTACTTTTGCAGTTGATCCATACAAGTACCGCAAGAAACAATCACCGTTTTAATATCAAGATAATTTAAAGTGTTTGCGACACGATGAAACAACACACGGTTGTCTGTTGTAATTTGTAAACCCTTGTCATGATTACCACTAGAGGTTTGAGGGTACCCACAACACAAATACCCAGGAGGCAATACGGTAATCGCGCCAACTTCATACAACATTGCTTGCGTGGCTAAGCCGACATTTGAAAATAAGCGCTCTGAACCACATCCCGGAAAATAAAATACTGCGTCAGAATCTTCAGTTACTTTTTTTGGATTTCGAATCACAGGAATCATACTGTCATCTTCAATCCCCAGCATTGCGCGTGAAGTTTTTGATTGCAGTTTTTTTGGCATTGGTCGGTTTATAAAATGGATTACTTGCGCCTTAATTTCTGGCTTACCCACGCTTGCTGGTGGACGTACTTTGTCTTTTAGCAACCTGAATTTTTTAGCGAGCGTATGCGCGATATTTTGTGCTTTGTAGCCAAATTGAATCATGCCTAGGCGCAATAATTTAATGGTGGCTGGGTCTTTGGCATTTAAAAATAACATGCCTGCGGCAGTGCCAGCATTAAATTTCTTTTTACCTTGCTCGCGCAAAAAGTTACGCATCTTAATTGAGACATCACCAAAATCAATGTCCACAGGGCATGGATTAAAGCATTTATGGCAGACCGTACAGTGATCAGCTACATCATTAAACTCGTCAAAATGTTTAAGCGAAATACCACGACGCGTTTGCTCCTCGTAAAGAAACGCCTCAATCAAGAGTGAAGTGCCTAAAATTTTATTTCTTGGAGAATATAAAAGATTTGCGCGCGGCACATGCGTTGTACACACAGGCTTACATTTTCCGCAACGCAAACAATCAGAAATATCATCTGCAATCTCGCCTATTGCAGATTGCTCCATAATGATGGATTCTTGCTCAAGCAAACCAAAGCTTGGTGTGTAAGCATTTTCTAGCCCAGATCCATTCAGCAATTTACCTTTGTTAAAGTGACCGTTTGGGTCAACTTTGTTTTTATAGGCTGCAAAAGTATCAATAGTAGCTTGATCCAAATACTCCATTTTAGTGATCCCAATACCATGCTCACCAGAAATCACACCATCTAATTTTTTAGCCAGCGCCATCACGCGATCAACAGCGTCATGGGCGTCTTGCATCATCTCGTAATCATCTGAATTCACAGGGATATTTGTATGTACATTACCATCCCCTGCATGCATATGCAGCGCAATAAACACACGACTTTTAAGTACTTTTTTATGAATTTCATCGCAGTGATTTAATATTTTTTGATATTCTCGACCTGCAAAAATCTCTTCCATCGGCAGCTTTAACTCACGCTTCCAAGAAATGCGTAAATCGTAACTTTGCACAGCACGGAATACACTTTCATATTTTTTGTGCGGCTTGCCAAGCGCACCTAATGTAGAAATTGGCTCATCTAGGTGGTTAAGTATTAAGCCCCAACGCTCACGCAAATCATGTAAAAGCTGCAACACGATTGCTTGTTTGGCTTTTGTCATCTCCGCATCTGAATTACCATCTTCATCGGCCTGCAAAGGTAGCTCACCTTGCATAAACGCTTCGAGCGCGTCGAGTAACTTAAGCTTGTTTTTAATAGAAAGCTCAATATTAATCCGCTCAATGCCATCAGAATAATCGCCTAATTTCGGCAATGGAATAACAACGTCTTCATTAATCTTAAAGGCGTTAGTGTGCTTTGCAATGGCCGCAGTTCTCGCTCGGTCTAGCCAGAACTTTTTACGTGCTTCAGCCGAAACTGCAATAAACCCTTCACCATTGCGCGCATTACACATACGCACCATCGCAGATGCAACTTGCCCAACTGCGTTTTCATCATCAGATGCAATATCAGCAATCAATACCATTTTAGGACGTTGTTGACGTGCAGCTTTTGTCGCATAGCCAACCGCTTTGATATAGCGCTCATCCATATGCTCTAAACCAGCCATGATCACTGCTGGTTGTTGTTTGGCGGTTAAGTCTAAATAATCTTTAATCTCTACAATTGCTGGCACTGCATGTGACACATTGCCAAAAAACTCTAGCGCAATCGTACGCACATGCTTAGGCATGCGGTGCAAAATAAATGTGGCAGACGTGATTAAGCCATCACAGCCTTCTTTTTGTATGCCTGGAAGCCCTGAGAGAAACTTATCAGTCACGTCTTTACCTAAGCCTACTTTGCGAAAACTTGGGCCAGGAATCTCGATAACTTCTGGCTCACCCAGTTGGGTTTTCATGTCAATATCAAAGCGCGTGAGCTTAAAACGCGCCATTGCAATATCGTGAATTTTGCCTAAATTGTGGTCTAAACGTTCTACCTCAAGCCAATTTGCATCTGGTGTCACCATGCGGTATGAAGCTAAATTATCCAGCGCCGTACCCCACAAGACGGCTTTTTTACCGCCAGCGTTCATCGCCACATTTCCACCGATACAACTTGCATCCGCGCTTGTTGGGTCGCACGCGAACTCAAGCCCTGCATCAGTCGCGGCCTCCATGGCACGACGCGTCACAACGCCTGCACCACACTCAATGGTGGCTACTTGGCGTGTAACGCCAGGTAGCGTGCGCATTTGTACGCCGGTATGTTGGTCTAACTTTTCGGTATTAATCACCACTGATAACGGAGTTAATGGAATTGCACCGCCTGTATAACCAGTACCACCTCCACGCGGAATCACCGTTAACCCTAGCTCAATACTAGCGCGCACCAATGCAGCGATTTCGATTTCAGTATCTGGGTTTAGCACCACGAATGGATACTCCACGCGCCAGTCGGTGGCATCTGTTACGTGTGAAACGCGCGCCAAACCATCAAACTGAATGTTGTCTTTTCGGGTAATTTTGCTATATTTGCTTAGCGCTTTTTTGCGTAAATCGTAAGTTTGACTAAAGTCATCTGCAAACTTTTCCACAGCAGTTTTTGCTGCAGAAATTAATTGATTTACTTTATCGCTAGCTTTACCATTTTCGGTACTACGCGCATCTATTGCATTGATTCTATGATGCAGCGCATCAATCAAGGCTTTGCGACGCTTTGGATTATCTAATAAATCATCCTGCAGATAAGGGTTTCGGCTAACCACCCATATATCACCTAACACCTCAAATAACATGCGCGCACTACGGCCAGTCTTACGCTCTGCACGCAACGCGTTTAATATGTCCCAACTCTGCTCACCCAAAAAGCGAATCACAATTTCGCGGTCTGAGAACGAAGTATAGTTGTATGGGATTTCGCGTAAACGCGTATTTGCAGCAGGATCAGTCTGAAGAATTTTAGCGGAGATAGGAGCGTTCATTAAATTTGATAAATATTCAGCAATATTAAAGATTAATTATATCATGCAGTTGTCGGCATAATAACTGCGCTTGTATTAAGGTTAATTGGCACTTATTTGTGCTAAAACGCGCTAAAATACTAGCATGTTAGTTTTAAAAAAAATAATTTTACCAATCGTGTTTTTGATACTTATAGCCTACTTAAGTTTCAAATATACAAGAGATATCGATGCACCCAATGTGACCTTCACCACAATTGAAGGCAAAAAAATTAGTATGGCGGCGCTTAAAGGCAAGGTCGTCTTGGTAAATTTTTGGGCAACAGAATGTCGCGCTTGCGTCACTGAAATGCCCGCATTAGTAAATACCTACAATACCTACAAATCAAAAGGTTTTGAAGTGATTGCCGTTGCCATGCCTTACGACCCGCCCGCACAAGTGCTTAATTATGTCACCCAAAAAAAATTGCCCTTTCCAGTGATGGATGATGGGCTGGGTGAAATTGTCGCCAAATTTGACAATGTGAGCGTGACACCCACCACTTACGTCTATAACAAGCAAGGAAAGCTCATACAATACACAATTGGTGCCATCAACTTTAAAGATCTGCGTGAATTATTAGATAAGGAATTAAGCTAATGCTTTGGATAAAAGCCTTACATATCATTTTTGTAACCAGTTGGTTTGCTGGCTTATTTTACTTACCGCGTCTTTTTGTGAACCATGCGATGGAAACCAATGAAGCCGCCATTGCACGATTAGTAATGATGGAACACAAACTGTATAAATTTATGCTGCCACTTGCGATTTTAGCGCTGGTTTTTGGCTTATGGCTGTGGCTTGGCTACGGCATGACTGGCGGATGGCTTCATGCGAAATTAGTGTTAGTAATTGGCCTGATTGCGTACCATGCCTATTGTGGAAAGTTGTTGCGCGATTTTACCGCTGGCAAAAACACGCATAGCCACATTTGGTATCGCTGGTTTAATGAAATTCCTGTGTTAGTGTTGTTTGCAGTAGTTGTTTTAGTTGTAGTAAAACCTTTTTAGGTCTATATTTTCATGATGGATATTTTGAACTCAGCATGGCTTATAAAAATGCTTGAAAAATCGAGCCTAAATCCACAGGCACGCTTACTCAATCTGTTTGATATCCTTGAGGATTGGCTCGATGCGCCAAGTATTCAGCTAGAAAAAGCCTCTTTTAGTAAATCGCAAACCCAGTCACATACTTTGCAGGATTTTTTAGCTCTAGAAGCCGCGAAAGCAGGTGCAGAAATGCCAGAGGTATTGGCAAGCCAACTTTATTTTATGGTTGTTGCCGCCGCCCAAGAAAAACTTCAAAGCAATAATCATGTGAGCTTTAGGCATGCCAAAAGTGCTGCCAGCGCTTTAATTGTGGCACAAACCAAAAAAAAGTTTCACGTTAAAAAATCTGTTGCCTATGCGATGGCAGCTAGTTTTTTTGCTGTTGTGGTTGGCGCCAGCACATTTTTTGTAATGAAAACTGAGCATCAGCAAACTGAAATCGCGCTCGCCAAGCAAGATATACCTACTGAAATGCCATTAGAAACTTCTTCATCCATCGCTAGCCCAGAGCAAACTGCTGCGCTGGTCGCACAACTAGAGCAAATGCGGCACGGCAATTGCCAACTCATTGAAGCTATTCAATTGCCGGATAACCAAAAAGCCATTTACATCAACATGTTTGTGAATGGGCGTGTATCTACTGACGCCAAAGAACAAGTCATCGCATTAGATCTGATTCAAAGAACGCGTTGTAACTACACGCCGATGCTCATGGTAAACTCAAAAGGCTAATTTAACTGTTGCTTTTTGCATATACAGGTTAGTATAATTACCTATGTCTGTGCTCCGTGAAAAGATTTTAGTTACTGCGACCGACCTCTTCCACTCGCGTGGGATTAACTCTACGGGCGTAGATACCATTGTGGCTGTCGCTGGCACGACTAAAATGACGCTCTATAAATACTTCCACACCAAAGAAGACCTCATTCTTGAAGTATTGCGAAATAGCCAGCAGACTTTCGAAAATTGGCTTAACGACAAACTCAACTTAAACAGCAAAAAACCTGCTGACAAAATTCAACAACTATTTGATTATATTGAAGAATGGGTCAACTCCCCCGATTTCATTGGTGTAGGTTTTATTAAGGCGTCTGCTGAGTTTCCAAATGAAGAAAATCCAATTCATCAACTCTCATCAAAACAATCGCGAGAGTTTAGGCAGTTTATTGGCAAACTAGCTTCTGAGGCTCAGATTAAAGATGCTGATGGTTTAGCCTTACAGCTCTCTTTGTTGTTTGAAGGCGCGGTGCAAGCTGAGCAAATGAAACGCGGCTCTGGCGCAATTAAGTACGCAAAAAAAGCCGCCAAGATTTTGATTGATGGCGCGCAAAAATCATAAATTTAATTCAATTAGATTTAGTATTCTTCCAGTTTTAAAACAAATCATTTCAGCACATCTGCAAGCCCTATAAATGCTGCCTCGCAGGGCAATGGATTTTTCTCGGCATTAGTACTACGCAAAAACCATTTATTTACTTGCCTTAATCTGGCTGGCTGAAAGATAATGACGTTTTAATTTGAACATTCAATTTTTATGCAAACGCTTATTTGTGGCTCACTCGCTTATGACACCATTATGGTGTTTCAAGACCAATTTAAAAATCATATTCTGCCAGATCAAATTCACAAGTTAAGTGTGGCTTTTTATGTGCCAGAAATGCGCCGCGAATTTGGAGGTACAGCTGGCAATATTGCCTATAATTTGCAACTTCTTGAAGGCAAGCCATTGATTATGGCTAC
>JAIYEJ010000178.1 GCA_027487055.1 Methylotenera sp.
AACTTCTTAGCAAGTATCGTCGTAATCGCCGCCGTTAATGTTGTCTTACCATGATCCACGTGTCCAATCGTCCCCACGTTCACGTGCGGCTTGGTACGCTCAAATTTGCCTTTTGCCATGACTGTCTTCCTTTAAAAATTTTAAGAAAAATTTACTTCTTGTTCATTATGGCTTCCGCCACGTTTCTTGGTGCTTCAGTGTAGTGCTTGAATTCCATGCTGTAGCTTGCACGACCTTGTGAAAGTGAGCGCACAACTGTTGAATAGCCAAACATCTCTGCCAGCGGCACTTCTGCACGAATCACTTTACCAGTTGCATTGTCTTCCATCCCTTGAATCATGCCACGACGTGATGATAAGTCACCCATTACATCACCCATATAATCTTCAGGTGTTTCAACCTCTACAGCCATCATCGGCTCTAACAACACCGGATCAGCCTTACGCATACCGTCTTTGAAACCCATTGAAGCCGCCATTTTAAAGGCGTTTTCGTTCGAGTCAACATCATGGTATGAACCATCAAATAATGTAACTTTCACGTCAACTACTGGGAATCCAGCCAATACGCCTGCTGGAATTGTCTCACGAAGACCTTTTTCAACTGCAGGAATAAATTCGCGCGGTACGGTACCGCCTTTAATTGCATCCACAAACTCAAAGCCTTTGCCAGCCTCATTAGGTTCCATTTTTAACCAAACATGTCCGTACTGACCTTTACCACCAGACTGCTTAACGAATTTACCCTCAACTTCAACCATTTTCTTAATCGCTTCGCGGTAAGCAACTTGAGGGGCACCAACGTTCGCCTCCACACCAAACTCACGCTTCATGCGGTCAACCAAAATCTCCAAGTGCAACTCACCCATACCAGAGATGATAGTTTGATTCGTTTCCTCATCAGTTTTAACGCGGAAAGATGGGTCTTCTTGTGCTAAGCGATTGAGCGCAATACCCATTTTTTCTTGGTCAGCCTTGGTTTTTGGCTCAACAGCAACGTGAATTACTGGCTCTGGGAAAATCATTCTTTCAAGAATAATTTCTTCGTTGATTCCACACAAAGTATCACCTGTTGTTGCTTCTTTCAAACCTACCGCTGCTGCAATATCACCTGCGCGCACTTCTTCAAGTGGTTCACGTGTGTTTGCGTGCATTTGCACAATACGGCCGATACGTTCTTTTTTACCTTTAATTGGGTTATAGACGGTATCACCAGCATTAATTACACCTGAATACACACGGAAGAAAATCAGCTGCCCAACAAATGGATCGGTCATGATTTTAAAAGCAAGCGCAGAGAATTTCTCATCATCTGATGCTTTCAAGAATATTTCTTTACCACTTTCATCTTCCGCACGTGTTGGAGGAATATCTGTAGGCGCAGGCATCAACTCGATCACCTTATCCAACATTGCTTGTACACCTTTATTTTTAAAGGCTGAACCGCATAACATTGGCACAATTTCAAACGCGATAGTACGTAAACGTAAGCCTAGTAGAACATCGGCTTCTGATAAATCACCTTCTTCAAGGTATTTATTCATTAGATCTTCATTCGCTTCAGCAGCAGCTTCCACCATGTTTTCACGCCATTTATCACATTCCGCTTTTAAATCAGCAGGAATGTCACGGTAATCAAATTTCATGCCTTGAGATGCTTCATCCCAAAAGATAGCTTTCATTTTGATTAAATCAACAACACCTTCGAATTTATCTTCCGCACCGATAGGCACTTGTAAAGGTACTGGATTTGCTTTTAGACGTGCACGCATTTGATCGTACACTTTGAAGAAATTAGCGCCTGCCCTGTCCATTTTATTAACGAACGCTAAGCGAGGTACTTTGTATTTATTAGCTTGGCGCCAAACTGTTTCAGATTGCGGTTGCACACCACCTACCGCACAATACACCATGCAAGCACCATCAAGCACACGCATTGAGCGCTCTACTTCAATCGTAAAGTCAACGTGGCCTGGCGTATCAATAATGTTAATACGGTGCTGATCGAATTGACCTGCCATACCTTTCCAGAAACAGGTAGTAGCTGCAGAAGTAATCGTGATACCACGCTCTTGTTCTTGCTCCATCCAGTCCATGGTAGCTGCGCCATCGTGCACTTCACCAATTTTGTGGTTTACACCTGTATAGAACAAAATACGTTCTGTTGTCGTTGTTTTACCAGCATCAATATGTGCAGAAATACCAATGTTACGGTAGCGTTCAATAGGGGTTTTACGAGCCACGATACTTTACCTTTGCTATCAATTCAATCTTAAATTCTTAAAGAACAACCAACCAATAATACTAGAAGCGGAAATGAGAGAACGCCTTGTTCGCCTCAGCCATGCGGTGAACTTCTTCACGTTTTTTCATCGCTGAACCACGACCTTCAGAAGCTTCAACCAACTCAGCTGCTAAACGCAAGCCCATTGATTTTTCACCACGCTTACGCGCTGCATCACGCAACCAACGCATTGCCAAAGCACTACGGCGACTTGGACGCACCTCAACAGGCACTTGGTAGTTAGCACCACCTACGCGGCGGCTTTTAACCTCAACTAAAGGGCGTAAATTGTTTAAGGCAACAGTAAACACTTCTAAAGCGTCTTTACCACTTTTAGCAGTTACTTGATCAAACGCGCCATACAAAATACGTTCTGCTACTGATTTTTTACCACCTGTCATCAATACGTTTACAAATTTAGAAACCTCTTGGCTTCCAAATTTTGGGTCCGGCAATATGTTGCGCTTGGGAACTTCTCTACGTCTTGGCATGTTTTATTCTACTTTCATTTCTCTATTTTCAATTATGTTTAGCTAGCGCCTGTTTTATTAAAAACAGATTAGCAAGGCCTTTGGACAGCCGCTTTCAATGACTAAAATTATTTAGCCGCTTTACCTTCTTTAGGACGTTTTGCACCGTATTTAGAGCGAGATTGTTTACGGTCTTTAACACCTGCCGTATCCAAACTACCACGCACCATATGGTAACGCACACCTGGTAAGTCTTTTACACGACCACCACGTAGCAACACTACGCTATGCTCTTGCAGGTTATGGCCTTCACCACCAATATAACTAATCACTTCATAGCCATTGGTTAAACGTACCTTTGCAACTTTACGTAGCGCAGAGTTAGGTTTTTTAGGCGTTGTAGTATACACACGTGTACAAACGCCACGCTTTTGTGGACATGCCTCTAATGCTGGCACTTTACTTTTAGTAACCACTTTTGCGCGTGGTTTACGAATTAACTGGTTGATGGTTGGCATTGCCTATAACCTCTAATAAAATCTTAACTATTAATTTAAACCTTATCAGTGACAATAAGGCTATTCTGAAAAACCAAGCATTCTATTTAGCAAAGACGAATGTGTCAAGACATAAAATCAATCTTGACACATAGTCTTCAACTAAATTTGTTTACTCAGCTGGTGTATCTATTACGATGCTTTGTTCTACCGATTCTGAACTTAACACTTCTTGCACTTGATTATCACTTGGTTCGTCAGGAGCAGCGAACAACGCTTCGGCTGCTGCAACCTCTGCTGAAGGTGTCGCTACTTGTGGCGTTAATGCGGCAAGTGCAGCACGTTTACGCGACTCATGGTATGCAAGACCCGTACCTGCAGGAATTAAGCGGCCCACAATAACGTTTTCTTTCAAGCCACGTAATTCATCGCGCTTACCTAAAATAGCCGCTTCTGTTAAGACGCGAGTTGTTTCTTGGAAAGAAGCAGCTGAAATAAATGAATCTGTTGAAAGCGAAGCTTTTGTAATACCAAGCAATACGTATTCAAACTCAGCTGGACGCTTATCTTGCGCTACAACTGTTTCATTTTCAGCAAGAACATCTGCACGCTCAACTTGTTCACCTTGAATAAAACCAGTATCACCAGCATCCGTAATACGTACACGACGAAGCATTTGACGTACTATCACCTCGATGTGTTTGTCGTTAATTTTAACACCTTGTAAACGATAAACATCTTGCACTTCATCAATCACGTAGCGCGCAAGTGCTTCTCTGCCTTGCAAGCGTAAAATATCTTGCGGGTCAGCTGGGCCATCCACAATCGTTTCACCTTTAGTAACCACTTGACCATCATGCGCTGTCACGTGTTTATCTTTTGGAATCAAGAACTCACTTGAATTGCCATCTAAATCAGTAATCACCAAACGCTGTTTGCCTTTAGTATCTTTACCGAATGAAACGGTACCAGTTGTTTCTGCCAACATACCCGCATCTTTTGGTGAGCGCGCTTCAAATAACTCAGCAACACGTGGCAAACCACCGGTAATGTCACGGGTTTTAGATGACTCTTGTGGGATACGCGCAATCACTTCACCCACACCC
>JAIYEJ010000069.1 GCA_027487055.1 Methylotenera sp.
AACGTATATCAAGCGGTAAAAAAAGATGGTACTCAGAAAAACGTATTAGGCACCATGCAAACACGTATGGAGCTTTATGACCATTTGAATTATCACTCATTTGAGCAAAAACTAGATGAACTATTTAGAGGAGAAAAGTAGCCATGAATGCGTCTACCGATCAAGTCCTGACCACAGAAGCACCAAAAAAGAAAAAAGGCGTTGCACTAGCTGGTGTTAATGCTGGCTCTACCGCGATATGCACAGTTGGCCATACTGGTAACGATTTGCATTATCGTGGTTACGATATTATCGAACTGGCCAAGTATGCCACGTTCGAAGAAGTCGCATATTTGCTAATACATGGCGAACTTCCAACCCCAGCAGAGCTGTTAGCGTATCATCAAAAGCTCAAAAAGCTACGCGGTCTGCCGAATGCCCTTAAAACGGTATTAGAGCAGATTCCAGCCAGCGCACACCCTATGGATGTGATGCGCACAGGCAGTTCGATGCTCGGCACATTGGAGCCTGAAAATCCAGATCGTAATACAGAAGGCGCAAAAGACTTAGGCGACCGTCTAATTGCTTGTTTTGGCTCTATTTTGATTTACTGGTATCACTTTAGCCATAATGGCAAACGCATTGAAGTGGAAACAGACGATGATTCTATTGCTGCGCACTTTTTGCATTTACTGCATGGCAAAAAACCATCTGAATTACATGTTAAAGCGATGAATACCTCTTTAGTACTGTATGCCGAGCATGAGTTTAACGCCTCAACCTTTACCGCTCGAGTGGTTTCAGGCACATTATCAGACATGTATTCTTGCATCACCAGCGCGATTGGTGCATTGCGCGGACCGAAACACGGTGGTGCGAACGAAGCGGCAATGGAAATTATCGAGCGATACAAAAATGCCGACGAAGCTGAAGCCGACATTATGGCGCGCATGGCGCGCAAAGAAATCGTTATTGGTTTTGGCCACCCTGTTTACACTATTGCTGACCCAAGAAATGAGTCTATCAAGGCTGTCAGCAAATCATTGTGTGAAGACGCAGGCAATATGACTTTGTTTGAGATTTCTGACCGTATTGAAACAACCATGTGGCGCGAGAAAAAAATGTTCCCAAATCTCGATTGGTATAGCGCATCAAGCTATCACATGATGGGCATCCCTACAGGCATGTTCACTCCGATTTTTGTAATTTCTCGAACCACTGGCTGGGTGGCACATGCCATTGAGCAACGGATTGATAACAAGATTATTCGTCCTAACGCGGAATATACCGGCCCAGAAAACCGCCCATTTGTACCACTAAACAAACGTTAATTTTATTTTAGAAAGTCACTAAAAATGTCTGCTCATATTTCAAATGTTAGACCCGCTCCCGATCAAGTAATTGTAGACATTGCCAACTACGTCGCTGATTACGAGATCAATAGCACAGAGGCGTTTGACACCGCGCGCAACTGCTTGATGGACACCCTAGGTTGCGGTTTTGAAGCGCTCGATTATCCCGCTTGTACAAAACTATTAGGCCCAGTGATTGCAGGCACAGTCGTTCCAAACGGTGCCAAAGTGCCAGGCACATCACACCAACTAGACCCGATTTTAGCTGCATTCAATATTGGCGCGATGATTCGTTGGTTAGACTTTAACGATACTTGGTTGGCAGCTGAATGGGGTCACCCATCCGATAACTTGGGTGGGATTTTGGCGGTAGCGGATTATTTATCTCGCAAAAACGTGGCAGAAGGTAAAGCGCCTTTGACCATTAAAGACGTACTTACCGCCATGATTAAGGCACACGAAATTCAAGGAGTGTTGGCGCTAGAAAATAGCTTTAACCGAGTTGGCTTGGACCATGTGATATTAGTGAAAATTGCCTCAACAGCAGTGGTGACAAAATTACTAGGCGGCAATAAAGAAGACATCATCAATGCAGTTTCTAACGCGTTTGTAGATGGTCAAAGCTTACGCACATATAGACACAGTCCGAATACGGGCTCACGCAAATCTTGGGCAGCAGGCGATGCAACCAGCCGTGCTGTGCGCTTGGCTTGGATGACCATGCAAGGCGAAATGGGCTACCCAAGCGCCCTCACCGCCAAAACATGGGGCTTTTACGATGTGCTATTTAAAGGTAATGCATTTAAATTCCAACGTCCATATGGCAGTTATGTCATGGAACAAGTCTTGTTTAAAATCAGCTTCCCCGCTGAGTTCCATGCACAAACCGCGGTGGAATGCGCGTTTCAATTGAATGCTGAAGTCGGTAGCAAATTGCAAACTTTAGAACAAATCGCACAAATTGACAAAATCGTCATCACCACGCATGAATCAGCGATTCGCATCATCGACAAAACTGGGCCTTTAGACAATCCTGCAGACCGTGACCACTGTATTCAATACATGGCGGCGGTTGGTTTATTAAAAGGCAGTTTAACCGCACAAGATTACGAGGATGCAGCCGCGGCAGACCCACGCATTGATGCCATTCGTGACAAAATGACCTGCGTAGAAAAAGCACAATACACCACCGATTACCACGACCCAGAAAAACGCTCAATTGCCAATGCCATTCAAGTGTTTTTTAAAGATGGCACTAGCTCAAGCAATATCGCCGTGGAATACCCCATCGGTCACCGTCGTCGTCGTGGTGAAGGCATCCCAGAGCTAGTTAAAAAATTCAAAGTGAACTTAGCGCGCAGATTTAATAGTAACAAACAAGAGGATATTTTGGCTTTATGTTTAGACAAAGCCAAATTAGAATCTACTCCAGTTAATTTGTTTGTGGATATGCTAGCGGTTTAATGTTTCCAAAATAGATGCCCTGAGAGCCCCATGGATATTGGGCTCTACGGCGTCGATTATTTAATGGTTTTAAGGTAAAATAGCGTATTACGAACTGCCGTTTGAAAGCTATTTTATGTCCCTAACCACCCTCAACGCCCTTTCCCCTCTTGATGGCCGTTACCAATCTAAACTAGACGCGCTACGTCCTTACTTTAGCGAATATGCACTAATTAAACATCGTGCTTGGGTAGAAATTGAGTGGCTAAAAGCCTTAAGCGCCGCGCCAGAACTGGCTGAAATCGCGAAATTTTCAAGCGAGACAATTGCCGAGC
>JAIYEJ010000245.1 GCA_027487055.1 Methylotenera sp.
CTTACATATCACCTCACCATTTGAATACATTTTTAGCTAATGAAAACATTGATTCAACATATTTTTGGCGCAAAAAAAACTAAAAAAGCAAATGAGCTGCTTGCTTGGGTCGAAACCCTAAGTGATATGGATGAAATTAGTGCCCTACAGTTTGCTACCAAGCAACTATCCATATTACTGTTGCAAGAAGGGCATGCTGAAACCTTATCTATTGAGGAAAAAACAGATTTTATTTTATCGCTCGAGGTAATTAACCAAAAGCGTCTAGAAAAACTCGCAACACAGATTGCTTCTGCCAGCAATATGAAGCGCGAGCTAGAAGATAACATTTATGAAACCTGCTATAACTATTGTCGGCAAAGCTATATCTTCCACCTTAAAGTCATTGAAAAAGTCTTTGACAACACGCACCCGAGCCAAGAGTTCAATGTAAAGTCGGCAGAAAACCATCTTGTGATATTAATTGCGCGCGCATTTAATGCTGCGCTTAATATGTTGAAATGGCGGCTCTTTAGTCAAGCCAGCCCGCCCGCAAAAATGTGGATGCAAATTAATGTGTTGTACAAAATTGCTGCGCAAAAAGCGCTTTTAAATAATGTTGTCGAATTATTTGATTTATCGCCTAGCACTTCTTTAGCCGCGCTTTATGTACAAACTTGCATGATGGGCCAATTAGCGCAAACAAGCATGAAAAATAGCCACATCGAAATTACTGCAAAAATATTAAGCACCTTGCTAACGCGCATTCATATTAGTAACAAATACACGCCTGAACAGTATTTATTTTACGTTGATTTAGAACAAGACGCGCCGGCTAAACGCATGAGAGACCTTGCCCCCTATGACACTTGTAGATATTGGGAGTTAGATGAACTCGAAAAGGTATTAACTGTGGCAGTAACCGTTTCAGATCGTGGTGAAATTCCTGAAAGTTTAGCGCTAGCTAAAATCCATCATATACAAAGACTCAATGAAACTGTTCGCATTCTTGTGGAAGAATGGAGAAGAAATGGCTATGTTAGACAGCGCCGTCAGGCTGTTAGAACGGCTAGCTCCAGAACCGCTAAAGTGAACGCAGGGATAGCAGAAATTTGCAACCAAGTGCATCAATCAAACCGAATTAATAGCGGGCTAGCCTTATCGCGCGAAGATGCAGCTTTTGATGCGCGCTTAAGGGCGCATAATGTCTTAAAACAAGCAAGCACGCTTGCGCCAAACAGTGGTTCATTAGATACTTGGATTATTACCGATGAAAGCCCACGCGGCTTTGGCGCACGTGTGAATAAGTATGCCAATATACTGGCTCGACTCGACAAACTCATAGGATTGGTGATTGATCAAGACACTAGCAAGATCGCTATTGGCATGATACGTTCTGTAAAACCAACGCAAGGCGGTCAATTAAGAGTCGGTATTGAGGTGCTTTCTAACAAACCAGTTTGGTTGCAATTACGTGCACTAAAAAACAGCCAGCTTTTTACCAATAGCGCAGCTAAAATAGAAGCAGTAAAAGATGCGCGCAATATGAATAATGACGCGACTGTTGATATTGGCAGTTTTTCTGGTATTTATTTACCTGTTGAGGAAGGCTTTTCAGAAAAGGCAACGCTGATTTTGCCTAAAATGAATTTTGTTGCAAATAATAATTATTTGCTCACGGTTTATGGAGTAGAAAAACATGTATTTCTAGCGAATCCAATTGAAGCACGCGACGATTGGGTAAAAGTGGAGGTAACAATATGATGTTAAACGCAATGCATTTAAACCATGTGTTAACTGGCGAGGTTTATGGCAAGAAAACCTCAAACAAATTTGTGATGTACAACGTACTTAAGGTGAGTAAAGCCAAAAATGGGATAGAAAGTATCACCTTGCAAAATATAGATAACCCGCTCAGCTTATTTGAGACCACTGCGCAAAAACTGGTCTCGTCTGGGTATGTGCGTATTAGCCAAACGCCCTACATCAATTTGCAACTTATTGGCGCAAAAAAGAAAAAAGTATCAAAAAAGCCATCGCGCTGTCCTTTTACGCTAGATTTTTTAGAAGCACGTGCAGATTCTGAGCGCCCAGCCGAAGAATTGCCAGATTTATTTACGCATTAAATCAATTGCTTACCCAGATATTTATTGATTCTAAATTCGATAATCCATTGAATCATTTAGCTTCGCGGTGGACCACCCCTCAAATCATGCCCATCCGCACTATAAATCTCGACCTCCACAAAATCCCCAGGCGTTAACCCTTCCGCATCTTCCATATACACAACACCATCAATCTCTGGTGCATCCGCCTTGGTGCGACCAATGGCTTCAATATTACCCTCGCTATCATGCACAATTTCATCCACCAACACAGTTTGCATACTGCCAATTTTGGCGTGTACTTTGGCGGCACTGATACGCTCCTGCACCGCCATAAAGCGGCTTAATCGTTCTTGTTTGATTTCTTCTGGAACTTGGTCAGGCAAATCATTGGCTTTAGCACCATCTACCGCGCTGTAGGCAAAGCAGCCCACACGGTCTAATTGTGCCTCTTCTAAAAAGTCGAGCAGGATTTGAAAGTCGTCTTCTGTCTCACCCGGAAAGCCCGCGATAAAGGTAGAGCGCACGGTGATATCTGGGCAGATTTTGCGCC
>JAIYEJ010000168.1 GCA_027487055.1 Methylotenera sp.
AATCTTGCTGAAGCCAATGTGAAGCATTTTCAATCCCCTCAAAAACTGCATTGGGAATTTCACTGGCTAATTGTTGGCCGTCTTCACACTTTTGCCATGGGTCTTTCATACCCCAAAGTACTAAAGTGGAGGCTTTTATGCTGCCATGTCGTTCAACCAAGGCCATAGTTTGGTTTGCGTTTAAAGCAGATGCATTTCGAATTAAACTGAGCTTACCTTCTTCGCTCGCCCAAGGAGCAATAATGCCCTCACGAAACGTAGGGGTGAGGCGATTTTTATTGTAAACACCCGCAGATAAACTTTCTTCTAATGCATTGGTAAGGTCAGAAATTGGGCGATGTTTCCACCGCATCGGATGACCAAAATCCAACATATCATCATCAAAGCGGTCGTAACAAACAGAGTTGGTAATCACCAAACGGTTCACAACCTGTGCGTGCTCAATTGCCAAAATTAGCGCTACCGCGCCACCTGTATCGTGACCAACCACATCGACTTGTGTGATGTTTATCGCTTTCAGCAAAGCCAATATCATCCTAGCTTGGTCTTGAAAAGAGCGGTCAAAACAATCACGTCGATCAGACCAACCATGTCCCATAAAATCAGGCGCAATCACGCGATAGCCAGCATCCACCAAAAAAGGAATCACTGCATGATACAGAAAGCCCCAAGTAGGGATACCATGCATGAGTAAGATAGTACCAACTTTGCTTTCACCAGCATCAATATAACGAATATTGATTGAGGTATGTGCTGCCTGTCCTGCTGGCAGCGTGATTTCTAATTGCGCATTTTTAAACGCCTGCCACTGACTTAGGTTTTGCATGTTAGTTTATGATCAGTCTTGTTGAATAATAGATTATAGATAAATCAGTTTAAGTATGTCTTTATCTAATTAGTTAATCAATAGGCCGCAAATATAAACACAAAACGTGTATGCACAATGCATGCACCTGATTAGAAATAAGGCACTATTTTAGTGCGTTAATAAATTAGTTATATTTCAATTAATTAAATGTTTTTAAATAACATGATGATTTTTATATGAAATTTTTATAAAAAAGCATGTGGCATAGTAATTGCAAGGGATTTTTAACGAGAAAGCGGTTTAGTTCTGCATTAACCGCTACAAGTTTTACCAAAGATGACTAGGGTTCCGACTTTTGTGTTTATAAAGTGCTGGTCCAAGAGTTGTCGGCCACCACCTGTATTTTTTACAGCTTGGCTACACGGAGGGATAAAAGCCCGGGAGACTGCATTTAATCGATGCCGCCTTCTCGACTTTTATTGACCAAGGAGCCAATCATGCGATTAATTCAACCAAATTTCATTAAACGATTTTTTTCGTTTTCGCTATTCATATTCGTTTGTTTAGTCAGCGTGCCTTCTGTTTCAGCACAGCAATTAAAAATTGGATATAGCGATTGGCCTGGTTATGTTGCTTGGCAAGTGGCTATTGATAAAGGCTGGTTTAAAGAGGCAGGGGTTGATGTTAAGTTTGAATGGTTTGCTGATTATTCAGCCTCACTTGAAGCCTTTGGTGCTGGAAAATTAGACGGTATTACTTTAACAAACGGTGATTCTTTAGTGATTGCTTCTGGCGGCGCTAAAAATACCATGATATTGCTACTTGATTACTCTGATGGTAATGACATGGTGGTTGCTAAGCCAGGCATAAAATCATTAAAAGATCTTAAAGGTAAAAAAGTTGGGTTAGAAGTTGGTTTTGTAGAGCACTTACTCTTTCTTAAAGCGCTTGAACAAGCGGGCATGAAAGAATCGGATGTCACTATTGTTAACACGAAAACTAACGAAACTCCTCAAGCCTTAGAGTCTAACGATATTTCCGCAATTGTTGCTTGGCAACCAAGCTCTGGCGAGGCCTTAAAACGCGTACCTGGCTCTAAGGCAATCTACACTTCAGCAAATGTACCAGGCTTGCTTTACGACGTTTTAAGCGTTAGTCCTACTAGCTTAGAAGCAAATAAAAGTAACTGGGTAAAAGTCACTCAGGTTTGGAATAAAGTCGTTAATTATGTGAACAATCCAAAGACGCAAGCAGATGCTGTAAAAATCATGTCTGCCCGCACAGGCCTTACACCAGAAGTATATCTACCCTTTCTGAAAGGTACTCGGCTTTTTAACATTGCAGACGGTAAAAAAGTAGTGGTGAAAGGTGATGGACTCAAATCACTTTATGGATCTACCAAAATTGCGGATGGATTTAATGTGAAATATGAAGTGTACAAAACACCACAAAATATTGATAAAGCAATTGACCCATCGATCGCATACAAATAGAAAAAAAATTTTGGATAATCAATATGAGTTCAGCAAATTCAATCTTTAATATCGAGCGGCACTTTAGAGATAAAGAAGGCGTTAAGTATAACTTAATGGCTTTTGGATTTACTTTTATTGGCTATTTGATGGGTGTGATGTGGTTATTTTCTAATCACTTTATTCTCAATATCTTAGGTGTATTGCTTACAGCAGAAGCACTAATTATTAGCGCTTATTTATTGCATGAGTTTAGTCATTACAGCATCTTTAAGACGCCTCAAATGAACGCTCTATGGGGCAACATCATGAGCTGGATGAATGGCAGTTGTTATGGCACATTTGAAGAGATTCGAAATAAACACATGCGTCACCATATCGACCGCGCAGATGTGGTGAGCTTTGATATGCGACGCTTTATAGAAAATCTGCCTACATTCTTTAAAGCAATCGTTAAAGCTTTAGAGTGGCTGTATATCCCGGTGGCAGAGATGATGATGCACTTTTTTGTTATTTATCTTCCATTTGTGACACCAAAATGGCATCACAAAAGAACGCGCACCGCTGCCACTCTACTCATTAGAACCACAATTTTTATATTGATGTTTATTGTCTCACCTAAGGCGTGGTTTTTGTATGCACTTGCTTACTGCATCATGTTAACTGCTTTACGCTTTGCAGATACCTATCAGCATACGTATGACGTGTTTATGGTGGATGACGCCAGTAAAAAAGATAAAACTTTTGAAGATGATGGCAAATTACGTGATGAGGCTTATGAACAAGCCAATACGTATTCAAATTTGGCTTCTATCCATCATCCATGGTTGAATCTATTATTCCTTAACTTTCCATATCACAATGCACATCACGTAAAACCAATCGTGCCTTGGTATCAATTACCGCGATTTCATCGGGAGTTGTTCGGTCAGGATGCTGTTGCGACACCAGTAATTCCGATGCTGTATTGCCTAAAGAGTTTCCACAAACATCGTCTCGCTAGGTTAGAAAGCGAGGGCTATGGCGTTATCGAATCTAAAGCTGGTGGGGCTGATAATTTTGTCGGCGTAGTAGGTGTTTCTTTTCTGACTGCGATATGACTTCTGTTACTAAATTTTGGCCGATTCTAACTGCGACGCATCGTTATGATAAGTCTATTTCTACATTCAATCGCGGCGCAGGCCAGATAATAGAAGCGCCAATATTGGCCTATTTGATCGAGACCAAAAACGGCCGTATTTTGTATGACGTGGGATGCGATTACAACAAAATTAACAATTCAGCTATGCGCAAAAAGTACTATAACCCAGCAGTCTTTGACTTTGGTGCGCCAGAGATGTATGAATCACAACGCTTGCCAAACCAACTCGCAAAATTAGGTTTATCGACACAAGATATTGATGTGGTCTTTTTAGGTCATTTACATTTTGACCATGCTGGTGGCTTGTGCGATTTATGTGGCGCTGAGGTGCATATACAGGCAGATGAACTAGCTGCTGCAAATCCGCAAGATGACCCAGCATATTTTGATAACGAAATTATTGCCAATCCTGATTGGACGATAAAAGTAGGCGAATACGACTTGGTGCAAGGCGTGCGTGCTATCGCTAGCCCTGGGCATACTGCAGGCCATATGTCGCTATGGATTGAACTACCACACGGTGCGCCGATTATTTTGGCGGGCGATGCGGCTGATTTAACTGAAAATATTGAAGAAGAAATTGCGCCATGTAATTGCTGGCAAAATAAAACAGATTTAGCGGTACATAGCATACGTAAGCTTAAAAATTTAGCGAGCGAAGAAAAAGCCCATCTTTGGCCAAACCATGACATGGCGTTTTGGCAAACGCTCAAATGTTTTCCAGAAAGTTACTCGTAATGACATTTTCAGTTCCTTCAAGATATTTAGGTGTTTGGAAGCGCACCTTGTTAGAACAACAAGGTTCTCAGGATACCAGTTCACTCGTGTTATGGATGCAAACCGAACGGGAACATGCAGATATTCGTATTCCAGCATCACGCCCAGATTTTTCTGGTTGTAAGAATTTGCAAGACTGTTCTGCAGACCAATTGCGCTGGTTAGCGACGCAACAAGGTTTTAGTGGGGTGACAGAAGTTAACAGCTCAATTTGTCAGTGGCATAGAGAGATGGATTTTCAACCAAAAACTGATGCACGTGATATTGGCGTTATGGCTTTTGATGGTGAAGATACATTATTAGAAACGGGCATCGACGTGCCGTATTTTGAGGTTTGGAAAAAACTCGAGTATTCACATCTAAATGTCAATTCAAGTCTAGTTTCTGGTGAAGATCGTCATGGTGTCGCAACAACCTCACGCTTGTTAATTGCTGGCAATCATTTTGCTTTTGTAAGACCGCGCAATGCCGTATTACCACAAGCAAGTTCATTGCAGGTCATTATAGATAAACACTATCAGAGTATGCATACATTGCTTGATTGGTTAGATTTTGAAATTTCATTTGGAGAAATAGTCGACCACATTACCGGCCTTATTCAATACTCAACCTTGCCTTTTCGAGAAGGTTCTGAGTTACGTCTGCAGTAAAGATTTTAAGTGTTCTTGAGCGTTAAGTTGTAGAAAAGGTGTTATTTTTTAGTAATTAATTAGGAGAGTGAACATGTTATTTGATAAGAATGCATTTAGTTTTAAAAAATTAATCGTTACAACGGTCATGCCTGTCGCTATGGCATTTAGTAGTTTATCTCAAGCAGCCGAGCCTTTAAAAGTAGCTTACAGTGATTGGCCAGGTTTTGTCGCATGGCAAGTTGCGATTGATAAAGGTTGGTTTAAAGAAGCGGGCTTAGATATTAAATTTGATTGGTTTGATTATGGTGCATCATTGGAAGCCTTTTCTGCAGGTAAAGTAGACGGCGTATTTGTAACGAATGGCGACGCTTTAGTGGTTGGTTCAGGTGGAGCAAAAAATACCATGATTTTGATTACCGATTACTCAAACGGTAATGACATGATTATTGGCAAGCCTGGTATTAAAAGTTTAAAAGATTTAAAAGGTAAAAAAGTTGGTACAGAGCTGGGCATCGTTGATCATCTTTTATTACTGGATGGTTTAGAGAAAGCGGGTATGAAAGAGTCAGATGTGACTTTAGTAAACGTAAAAATTAATGATACCCCACAAGCACTTGCTTCAGGAGATTTAGCGGCTGTAGGTACTTTTGAGCCAAGCGCAAGCCAAGCATTAAAGCTTGTACCAGGTTCTAAACCAATTTACACCTCTGCTAAGTCACCCGGTTTGATATATGACGTTTTAACTGTAAGCCCAGCAAGTTTATCTAGTCGTAAAGAAGATTGGAAAAAATTAGCTGCGGTGTGGGACAAAGTGGTGGCCTATATTAATGACCCAAAAACTCAAGCAGATGCAGTCAAAATTATGTCTGCACGTGATGGCTTAACACCAGCTGAGTACAAAAAATTCATGAAAGGCACACGTTTGATGACAGTAGCAGAAGGCAAAGCGGCTTACGTTAAAGCGGATGGCTTGAAATCACTTTGGGGTTCTACCAAAAATGCAGATAACTTTAATGTGAAAAATGCGATTTACAAAGAGCCGCAAGATATTGGCTTATATATAGACCCAGTGCTTTACAAATAATTAATTACAAATGGGATTAAAAATGAAGTCATTTTCTTTTTTATCAGGTTGGTTTGGCGTTCGACAAGAACTGTCTAAAGAGCGCCGCACCATACTTGGTTGGGCTTCATTTTTACTTCCTATTTTGATTTGGTGCGCAGTAAGTTATGTGCCTTTTATTTGGCATCCAGCTGTGCTTGTACAAGATATTGGCGATGTGGATTATTTTCAGGAAGGCATGCGTATTGATAAAGCGATCTTTCAAGAAGAGTTCGAAAATATGCAACGCGAAGGCAAAAAAGTACCACAGGGTGTTTCTACCAACCCGATTTATTTACCAGCACCACATGAAGTTGCCATCGCCTTTTATACCTCTTTTACAACACCACCTGCCCAAAAAGATGGTCAATGGATGCACGAGAGCCTGTGGCAAAGCATTCAAGTGATTTTCTGGGGTTTTGTCATTTCATCTCTGATTGGTGTGCCGCTAGGGATTTTATGTGGCACTTACAGTGTGATTGCTCGACTATTTGAACCATTTATTGAGTTCTTTAGATATTTACCAGCACCCGCATTTGGTGCATTGATGGTAGCTATTTTAGGCATTTATGATGGTCCAAAAATCGCAATTATCGTGATAGGTACCTTTTTTCAGCAGGTATTGGTTATTTGTAACACCACGCGCAAATTGGATTACTCACTCATCGAAGCCGCCATGACTTTAGGTACCAGCAAATGGAAACTACTTAAAAATGTGGTGATTCCAGGTATTTTGCCAAATCTGTATCTAGATATGCGTATTTTATTAGGCTGGGCATGGACTTATCTGATTGTTGCTGAGCTAATCGGTACTTCTTCTGGCATAACTTTGTTTATTACGCAGCAAGCGCGTTATCAGCATTTTGATAATGTGTTCGCAGCGATATTTATTATTGGGTTTATTGGCTTAGGCACCGATCTATTTCTCGCTTGGCTAGGTAGACGCATGTTCCGCTGGGATAGACCAGTTAACAAAGAGTAGGTTGGATATATTAAATGAATAAAACTGTTAGCAGCTTGCTCCCTAGTTACTTAGATCAGTCACCCGAAGTAAAAGCGCGTTTTGATAAGCTTAAAAACCGCGATGTGATTTTAGAAGTAAAAAATTTAGTGAAAACTTATAAAACGAACAAAGGTGAAACAGTTGCGCTGAATAATGTAAGTTTTAAAACGCATAAGCGTGAATTTGTGTGCGTGATTGGCCCTTCAGGGTGTGGGAAATCAACACTTGCCCGTGTGTTGGCTGGCTTAGAAAGCTATTCTGGCGGTGAGGTTTTGCTCGACGGTAAGCCTGTCACTGGCCCTGGCCGAGATCGCGGCATGGTGTTTCAAGGTTATACCTTGTTTCCTTGGCGTACAGTGAAACAAAACGTGATGTTTGGCCTAGAAATGAATGGCATGGGCAGTATTGAGGCGGGCAGAGAAGCCGAGTTATGGCTTGAATTGATAGGCCTTGAAAAATTTACCAATGCCTATCCTCATGAGCTTTCTGGGGGTATGAAGCAGCGCGTGGCCATTGCACGTGCGCTCGTCAATCAGCCACGCATTTTGCTCATGGATGAGCCTTTTGGTGCATTGGATGCGCAAACGCGCGCCAAAATGCAGGCGCATTTGCTCGAGATTTGGCGCAATATTGACATCACGATTGTGTTTATTACGCACGACTTAGACGAAGCAATTTTCTTGGCAGACCGCATCTTAGTTCTCAAAGCACACCCCGGTGAAATCATGGAGTTGATTGAAGTACCTGTGCCGCGTCCGCGCAATTTAACACAATCAAATTCGCCTGAATTCCTAGCGACCAAAGCCAGACTAGAAGCGCTGATTCATCCACAAGAACCAGCAGAAACAACTGAAATTCCGATTCAACAACGCATGATTCGCTTTGTAAATGTAGCGGATAACGTGGAGTAATACGATGACAAATGAATGGTCTAAAACAACTTGGGATGAAATCCCTGCAAAGTTAACAGCAGCAAATTACTCGGCTATTTTGCCTATCGGCGCTACCGAGCAACATGGTCCTCACATGGGTTGCGGCATGGATTATGTTTTAGCTGATGTATTGTGCAAAGCCGTAGCGGAGAAAACCCAAGTGCCCATGTTGCCCACCATGCCATATGGTTGCTCTATTGGGCATAGCCAGCGCTGGCCTGGCACCATTGCATTACAACCGATTACATTAATCAATACGATTAAAGACATGGGTGATTGGGCTTACCACAGTGGCGTTCGGCGCTTATTTATTGTCAATGCGCATGTTACGAATGCGGCACCTTTGCGCTGTGCGCTTGAAATGTTACGTGCGGCGCATGACGACATGATGATTGCTGTCATCAATACTGCGCATTTCAGCAAACGCGCCAAAGAATTTCAGCATGCCGATGGCGATGACTGGCATGCGAATGATGGTGAAACTTCGCTTATGTTAGCGACTGCACCTGAAATGGTGCGCCAAAATAAGTTAAAGATGGCAGATGATCCAGATCGCACAGCAGGTTTGGTGTTTTCTCACCCCGTCAACAGAACAAGTTTAAACGGTGTAACAGGCACACCGAGTATTGCAAGTAAGGAAAAAGGCGAAGAATGGTTCGCTTGGATGGTGGAAGATTTAAGTAATTTAGTGGCAAAAGGTATGTATGAGAATCCGCCATTGGCGCATTCATATTTCGACAAATTTAGCGAATAATTATAGGGATTCCAAAGTATGAAAACAGCAGCAGAAGTAAAGGTCATTGAGCAAGAGCTAAAAGACAAAGGCGTGAAATACTGCATTGGTGCCTATGTGGATATTCATGGTATCCCCAAAGCGAAAGTAGTACCCATTGAACATTTACCTCAAATGTCATGTGGTTCAGAAAGATACACAGCCTACGCCTTGGATGGCTTAGGTCATGGTCCAAGTGACGATGAAATAACCTCAGTCCCCGACTTGGATCATATTATTCAGCTGCCCTGGGAGCCGAAAGTGGCTTGGATGCCGGCAGATAATCACTTTCAAGGAAAGCCGTACCCACTCAATACCCGCGTTGCGCTTAAAAACGTGTTAGCTGAAGCGGAAAAAATGGGTTTTGGCATGAATTTAGGCATTGAGTGCGAAATCTACTTATTTAAACAAAACGCGGATGGTAGTTTAAGTATTCATAACCCTGATGATAAATTGGGCAAAGCGGCGTATGACGTCAGTACCTTTATGGATAACTTTACCTGGTTAGATAAAATGGCAACTGCCATTAATGATTTAGGGTGGGATTTGTATTCATTTGACCATGAAGATGGTAACAGCCAATTTGAGTTTGATTTCAATTATAGTGATGCGCTCACAATGTGCGACCGCTTTACCTTCTTCCGCTATATGGCTAAGCATTATGCTAAAGAAGAAGGTTTGCTCGCGACCACCATGCCGAAACCTTTTGCCAATAAAACAGGTACAGGCGCGCACTTTAATATGTCACTTTACGACCTTAAAACAGGCAAAAACTTGTTTGCTTGTGACCCAAAAGATGACCCACGTGGCTTAGGCTTAACTACTTTAGGGTATCAATTTATCGCGGGTATTCTCAAACATGGTCCAGCCCTATGCGCCACCTTTGCACCAACTGTGAACAGCTACAAACGCTTGGTGCGCCGTGGTGCAATGAACTACTTTAGCTGGGCACCAGTGTTTAACTCGTTTGGCTCAAACAATCGCACTAATTCAGTCCGCGTGCCGATGGGTGGCGGGCGCTGTGAATCACGCAATGCTGATGGCGCAGTGAATCCTTACTTAGCAGCAACGCTAGCCTTAGCCGCTGGTTTAGAAGGCATTAAAGAGGGTTTAGATCCAGGCAAGCCAAATGAAGATAACTTGTACGAAATGACTGAAGAAGAGCGCGCAAAACGTGGCATTAGCTTTTTACCTCAAACGCTGCAAGAAGCGGTTAAAGCCTTTGCGGTAGACCCGCTTGTGGAAAAAACCTTGGGTAAAGGATTGAGTGATGAATTTATTAAATACAAAACGGAAGAGTGGGAAGCCTATCACCAAAGCGTCAGCCAATGGGAGATTAGCCGCTATAGCCACATGTTTTAAAAACTAAAAGATTTAAAAGAAAAAATATGCATCCATACAATAGTAATAATCTAATTTGGGAAGAAGCCATTCCAGGTGGCACACACTGGTCATGCCTGATACGTCGCGGCACCGCTTTGCGCATCACCGATATGGAAGGCGGAGCCAATTTATCTGCCTTGTTCTACAACCCAGAAGACAAGCTAGAACGCTACAACATGCCCGATACCTTAAAAGCGCAACATACCGCGTTTTTAACCACAGGCAATGTCTGTTATTCCGACATGGGGCGGGTAATGTGCTCGATAATCAACGACACAGTAGGTTGGCATGACACGATATGTGGTTTGTCCGATGCGACGTTAGTAAAGTCGCAATATGGCACGGCGACATTCCAGACGCATCGCAATGCCATGTATCGTAACGGTAAAGACAATGTATTAATCGAGTTGGCTAAATATGGCATGGGTAAGCGCGATTTAACGCCTAGTGTAAATTTCTTCAGTAAAGTCATGCCTGATGACGCAGGATATTTACGCTTTGTTGAGGGGCATAGTGTCGTAGGCAACTTCGTCGATGTGCGTTTTGATATGAATGTATTGCTAGTGTTGTCTGCCGCGCCACATCCTTTGGATATGAAAACAAGTTATAAACCTGCGGCTGTTAAGTTATCAGCTTGGCATGCAGGTCTAGCGGATGCGGATGATGTTTGTCGTAATAGATGCGCGCAAAACAGCCGTGGCTTTGTGAATACAGAGAGATATTATTGATGAGCCAACTTGTTGAAAGTAAATTAGACCCTAAAGACGCAGTGTTAAGCGAAATATGTGATGCGGGTGACCCGTGGATGGCAGAAGTCAAAAAAGGGCAAATATTTCGAATTTTAGATTTAGAAGGCAATCAGGCCGTTGATACCTTGTTTTACAGTGCATCAGACCCTGAAGAGCGCTATAGCGCAGTCGACACTATCACGCGTCAAGCGCAGTTATATTTGACGACAGGTTCTGTGCTGTATTCAAGCGAGGGCAATCCTATGCTCACGATTGTTGCCGACACTTGCGGTCGTCACGATACGCTTGGCGGCGCATGTTCTTGTGAAAGTAATACCGTACGTTACTCGCTAGAAAAATATGCCATGCATAGCTGCCGCGATACCTTTATGCATGGACTGAATCATTGTGCTTGTGCTACGAATCGCAATATGAGTAAGCGCGACATCACCGCCAACATCAACTTTTTTATGAATGTGCCCGTGACCGCAGAGGGAGGCTTAAGCTTTGCAGATGGCATTTCTGGTGCGGGTAAATATGTTGAAATGCGTGCAGAAATGGATGTGGTGGTGTTGATTTCTAACTGCCCGCAATTGAATAACCCTTGTAATGCGTATAACCCAACACCAGTACAATTGTTCGTATGGAATGCCTAGAAATACTTGCTAGGACGGCCAAGCAAGTAAGAATAAAATGCAGGACGACCTGCCAAAGGTGAGTAATGTTTAAAAAGATACTGATAGCCAACCGTGGCGAAATCGCCTGCCGCGTCATCAAAACACTTAAAAAAATGGGCATTCAATCGGTGGCCATTTATTCGGAGGCAGATTCAGGTGCGCGCCATGTGTTAGAAGCCGACGAGGCCGTGTGTGTTGGCCTCGCACCTGCCGCAGAGAGTTACTTAAATGTGACGAAAATCTTAGCAGTGGCCAAACAGTTAGGGGTAGAAGCGATTCATCCAGGGTATGGTTTTTTATCAGAAAATGCCACCTTTGCTGAAAGCTGCGAGGCCGCAGGCATTGCCTTTATTGGCCCTACGCCACAACAAATGCGGGAATTTGGCCTTAAACATACGGCGCGTGCATTGGCGCTTAGCAACCATGTGCCCTTATTACCGGGCTCAGATTTATTAAAAGATGTTGCCGAAGCGCAACAAGAAGCCAAGCGAATCGGCTACCCCGTCATGCTGAAAAGCACGGCTGGCGGCGGCGGCATTGGCATGCAGCTGATTTGGGCAGAAACTGAATTAGCCGCCGCGTTTGAATCAGTACAGCGTTTATCTAAAAATAATTTTAAAGATAGTGGCATGTATTTAGAAAAGTACGTGCAAGCAGCACGGCATATTGAAGTGCAAATTTTTGGTGATGGCTTGGGTCATGTCATTGCCTTGGGTGAGCGGGATTGCTCGGTGCAACGTCGTAATCAAAAAGTGATTGAAGAAACGCCTGCACCCAATATCAGTCAAGCTACTCGTCAAGCCCTTTGCGAAACCGCTGTTAAGCTGGCGCGAGCTTTGCATTACCGCTCAGCAGGCACGGTAGAATTTGTTTACGATAACGATGCCGAACAGTTTTACTTTTTAGAAGTGAACACTCGCTTACAAGTGGAACACGGCGTGACCGAGCTAGTCACGGGTGTTGATTTGGTCGAGTGGATGATACAGGTTGCGGCAAAAGATACCGAGTTTTTAAAAAGCTATGTACATACTCCGCAAGGTCATGCGATTCAAGTCAGATTGTATGCAGAGGATGCAAATAAAAACTTTCAGCCTTCAAGTGGCGTATTAACAGAAGTCGTATTTTCAAACGAGGCCAGAGTCGATACTTGGGTGCAAACGGGCAGTGAAATTTCACCATTTTATGATCCTTTAGTTGCCAAAGTATTGGTGCATGCCGACGCTAGAACAGAAGCGGTCAAATCAATAAGCAAAGCCTTGGCGGATACAATGCTATACGGCATTGAAACCAATGTAGAGTATTTGCGCCAAGTGCTTGCTGATACTGTTTTTCCCGCGGGTCAGCAAACAACGCGTTATTTAGATACTTTTCACTATGCACCAAGCACGATTGATGTGTTGGATGGTGGCGTGATGACGACCATACAAGATTATCCTGGCCGTGTGGGGTATTGGAACGTGGGCGTTCCGCCTTCTGGACCAATGGATCATTTGGCGTTTAGGCTGGCTAACAAATTAGTGGGCAATGATGAAGGTGTCGCGGGAATCGAGGTCACATTAATTGGACCAACGCTCAAATTTAATACCGATACTTTGATTGCGGTCACCGGCCCTGCGATAGAGTTAAGTCTAAATGGTGCGCCACTCGCGATGTGGAAATTGCAATATGTCAAAGCGGGTAGTACGCTCAAAATGGGTAGATTGTTATCCCAAGGTTGCCGTACCTATTTAGCCGTCAAAGGTGGTTTTAATGTACCCGATTATTTGGGTAGTAAATCGACTTTTACGCTGGGTCAATTTGGTGGGCATGGTGGCAGGGCTATTCGGGTTGGTGATGTGCTACATGTGTTTAAATTGACGACAGAAAAGAATCCAACTAGAGAATTAAGCATAGATGCCCAACCCCAATATACTAATCATTGGCAAATCGGCGTCTTGTATGGTCCGCATGGTGCGCCCGATTTCTTCACAGAAGACGACATTGCCATGTTCTTCTCTACCGATTGGGAAGTGCACTACAACTCAAACACCACTGGAATCCGTTTAATCGGCCCCAAACCTACATGGGCGAGGCAAGATGGCGGTGAAGCAGGTTTGCACCCATCTAATATTCATGACAATGCGTATGCTATTGGTGCAGTGGATTTTACAGGAGATATGCCTGTGATACTGGGGCCAGACGGCCCCAGTTTGGGCGGGTTTGTCTGTCCCGTAACGATAGTGCAAGCAGAGCTATGGAAAATGGGTCAGCTGAAAGTGGGCGATAAAATCCGCTTTTATGCCATGACGCAGGATGATGCAGCCAATTTAGAGAGGATTCAAAACAAGCTCGTTGCGCATTTGGCTACAGATGATTTACCCAAAGTACCCGAGACACCTAAAAACCTTAGCCCGATATTGGCACAAAGCTCAGCGAATGTTGAGCATCCTCAAGTGGTGTACCGCCAAGCAGGTGATAAATATGTGCTGATTGAATACGGCCCATTGGTGCTGGATTTGAATTTGCGCTTTAGAGTACACGCTCTGATGCAGTGGCTTGAAAGCCAGCAGGTCAGAGGCATTATAGACCTTACGCCCGGTATTCGCTCTTTACAAGTGCACTTTGAGAGCTTGGTGTTGCCAGTGAAGCAACTACTGAAAATTTTGCAACAAGCAGAATCAGAGCTGCCAGCAATTGAGGACATGGTGGTACCAACCCGCATTGTTCATTTGCCCTTGTCTTGGGACGATGTAGCGACTCAGTTGGCGATTGAGAAATACATGCAATCGGTACGCAAAGATGCACCATGGTGCGAAATGGTCGATGGTCATGCTAGCAATATTGAATTTATTCGCCGTATCAATGGCTTAGATGAAATTCAACAAGTCAAAGATATTGTGTTTAATGCCAGCTATTTAACTCTCGGTTTGGGCGATGTGTATTTGGGCGCGCCCGTGGCAACGCCTGTAGACCCGCGCCACCGTTTAGTCACGACTAAATACAACCCAGCACGCACTTGGACACCTGAAAACGCAGTGGGTATTGGTGGTGCCTACATGTGTGTATATGGCATGGAAGGCCCTGGTGGTTACCAGTTTGTGGGTCGCACCATCCAAATGTGGAACCGCTGGAATCAAACAAGCGAGTTCCAAAACGGCAAACCTTGGTTGCTGCGGTTTTTTGACCAAATTCGCTTTTATCCTGTTTCGGCAGAAGAGTTACTACAAATGCGTGTGGATTTTCCACACGGGAAATTCAAGCTAAAAATTGAAGAACAAACCTTTAGCTTAAAAGAATACAACGCGTTTTTAGCCAAAGAAGCCAATACCATCAGTTCCTTCAAAACCAATCAACAAGCGGCTTTTGAGGCAGAGCGTGATCGTTGGATCGCTTCAGGTCAAGCGAATTACAGCCAAGAAGTAGAAACGGGTGCCAGCCATCAGGATGCGGCGAATATTCCAGCAGGGCATCGAGCTGTGTCCGCGCATGTGGCGGGTAATTTGTGGCAAGTGAAGGTTAACGTGGGCGATACCATCAGAGAAGGAGATGTATTGGTGATGATAGAGTCGATGAAAATGGAAATCGCAGTAACGGCCAACTGTAGCGGCAAAGTCAGCCAAGTTTTGTGTACTGCTGGCGGCGCAGTGGCGGCAGGTCAGCCTTTAATCGTGCTGGAGGAATTAGCATGAACTTACAAATAGCCCATTTAAGTGCGC
>JAIYEJ010000255.1 GCA_027487055.1 Methylotenera sp.
CACATAAAAGTAGTCCTATTTAATTATTAAATCTAGATTCCAGTTTCAACACCAGATTGTAAACGCGCAGATAGCTCTCTATAGCAGAGTCTGCATCAAAGCGTCCTGCCCAAGCCAACCCTTGTGCGACAAGCTCTGTTCGAGCCGCATCCTCAAGCTCCAATAACTCTTCTAAAACTTCCGCACCATGTTTAGCCCATGCATGAACATCGTCGCCCACCTTTAGTCGAGGTAAATATCTTGCGGCATGCCCCCCTACTTCATTCATAGGTGGTTCATTTGTCGTGATGACAGGGCAACCGCTGGCCTGTGCTTCTATAATCGGCCAACCAAAACCCTCAGCATGACTAGGAAAAAGAAATGCTCTAGAAAGAGAGTAAGCTGCGTTTAGCGTCTTACTATTTAGTCCATGGAAAAATAAAACTTGTCCCTTTTCAGGAACTGAATCTAGGGCTGATTGTATTTGTTTATCAACATAAGGTCCAACTAACCATAGTGGCAAAGGGTCAGCGCAAGCTTGTGCATATTGGGCATACATCAAGATGATACCAGGTACATTTTTATACCATTGATTGCCACTGACATGCAATAACATACCCTTTGAATTTGCTGGCAAATTAGCTTGCAATAGTGTCAAAATAGCCTCTTCTAAGGGCATCTTTAAATATGGATAATTTAATCCGTTATAAACCACTTCTGATGTAATGGGTGACACTTCCCCAAAGAAATGCAAATCATCACGCGACTTATTAGAAACAGATATAAAATGTTTTGCTTGCTTAAAACCTTGCCGAATATATCGCTGATAGATGCGTCCAGTCCATGAAGTAGGATTTTCAGGCACTTTTCCCAAGGCAGAACGCAAAGCGAGAAAATCATGTACATGTACAATATGTGGCTTGTTCTTAACTAGCCACACCCAAGGGCCTAGCGCTTGGTCAGCAAAAACGTATAATGTATCAGCTGATTGTCTCTTTAGTTGCTTACGCACCCACTCTGGAAACAAAATGTACTGGTCGATATAGCCTGCCCATTTTGAATATTTACAGCTCGAGAACCAATTGTAAACACAGGCTTTCGGAGACCATATAGTGACTGTATGACCGCGCTGCTCATATGCGGATTTCAGCATATTGGCAAAACGCGGCATACTTTGTGATGAAAGAAAATCTGGATGGCAGAAAATGACAATATTCATAGATAGTTTATATCTTTTTATTGAGTAGCCAATCATAACAAGATTCGCTGCTTAAAAATTTCGCTTAGAAAGATAACACTCTATTCTAAAATAATAGCTCGATTTTAATATAAAAGTATTTCAAATTTATGATTTAGTTTAGCTTTTACTGATGTAAAAATCCTGTCAAAAACAGCCGAAAATCGAAAGCCGTAGTGTTTGTGGCACATAATTTCTATAAAGATGCACATTTGTCGCGCCAATTTGCGGGTGTATATGGCTTTCTCCCATAGCAGCGTGAGAAATTGCGCCAACATATCTCGCAAAAATAAATTGTCTGAAAGACATTGATTAGTCATACTCAAACTCCCTCTACTGGGCTAAACCTCTTTAAAAGCACTAAGCCAATGTTATCTTTATCATCATTGTTATCTCGACTAAAGAATTTTGAATTATTATCTGAAACTTTAATAGTTTAGTTTTCTGCAACAATTGGTTATAGGCATGATATAGATTTATTAACTTTGCTACACGTCTTGAATACAAATCCAGTACAATCACAGATTATAACTAGCAATGATTGGTACGAATATAGGTAGAATCTCCCCTTTCAAATGTGTAATTGTGTCAGTTGGATTAAATTGAAGATTTAAGCTATTAGGCCTAACCATGATGGCTTTGCATGCATGGTTAAAATAATCATCTAAATTATTCGAAAGTTATATATTTTTTAATCTTTGCCAATTGAGCTTTTGTAATTTGAGAAGTTGAGTTACAAAATAATTATAGTAACCAAACAGCTTAGATGGTATCTGTTATTCAATCATTCTTGATTGAAAATACATTTTCCCCTATGTAGAGAAAATCTCTATTAAATTGAGAGATGCACTTTAGGAAGTTATTGGAATTTGCAGTCTTAGGTAGCATCCAATCATGCATTTCCATGACCAATAATTCAAACTGATTCACCCATTCAGTATTTGCGCTGAACAAGTCTTTTTCAAACCCTTCTATGTCAATTTTGACTATAAAAGGCACAGTATCTTTTATCTCTGGATTACTTAATAAGGTTTTCATTGAAATCATTTGCACATTACCATCGTCACTCATCTCAGTCATAAACGACCAATTTTCATCTTGAGAGTTGACGATACTCCCTTTGCCATCTTTACTCGAAATGCCTGCATTGATAAAAGATACGTTGCTGTGGTGTTTACAATTCTCTTTGGCTTTTTGATAGTTGCTAACGTCTGGCTCTAAACCGATAATACGTGAGGCTGGATACTGCAAAGCAAAATAGAGGGCAGCAAGACCACAATTGGCACCTAAATCAATAATAAGTGGCACTTTGCCAGAATGCACGATTGATTGGTATTTGTTTACAAGTTCATCATAACGTTTTAATCTCCAAAGCCCGTAATCCTCTCTAGAAAAAATATCTTGCACAATTTTGAGGTCAATTTTATCTCGAACCTGAATCTGAAACTTGCTGTTGTCTTTAACTTGATATACATATTGTGTTTGCGAAAAGGGTGGGCTACACAGAATATAGTCTTTTTGCTTTTTAATACTGCGATAAACGTATCGCAGCATCCATTCTGCTGACTGAAATAAGTCAAACTTTAGCTCACTTGTATTCTTTGACATTCTAAATAAACTCCAAAAAATTTTGATAATAATTTATCAAAAGAGGGATTATATCTTAATCAAAATGCAAATATTAAGACAATAATTTAAAAAAGATATCAGAGTAGGATTTAAATCTTAAGTAACACTGCCAACATTTACTTTTTTACTAATCTCAACTTTTCCAACACTACTATAAAAACTTTAAGTTTTTGTTTAGCAGAGTCTGGCAACTCTCTCAAAAAAGCTAACCCCACATACAGACTAAACACACCAAACAATAGTAACTCCCATAGCGCATATTGTGGCATGACTACAATGCTAGCAATGCCAACAATTGCGAGATTAACTGATATCAAACTGGCGTTAAACAACCGCCAATTCCATTTCAACCTATTATTATTTAACCATTGTATTCCGTAATACATCGTGAGAATAAGCCCTATCAGTTCACTGACTAATAACACATAGGCCGCACCTAAAATGCCAAATAATGGTGTCATTAAAATAACGCCAATGATTGCAAATACACTTATCAGCGCGTTTATGATGAGTTGTGCATTGGCTAGATTATTACCTTGCAATATGGCAGAAGGCGGCCTTGAAAGTGAAAAAATAAGAAGTGTTATGGAGAAAACACCAAATAAGTGCGCATCATAGGGAATTTTGCCACGAGTCCATGCTGTAAAAACCATCGGCATTACCCATTGAAAAAACAGTATTACTGGCACTACAATTACAACCGAACATAGCCAAACAAAACCCATTGATGAGTCAATCTTATCCTGTTCTTTATTGCGTAAATACCGCATCATCTCTGGTAGTAATGGGTTGGTAATTGTACCTACCCCTTGCAAGGAAATATTACTCAAAGTACGAATTGTGGCGAACGCAGTCATCTGTGCCACACCAACAGAACCACTGAGAAACATACGAATTCCTTGCTGCCTTATTAAATCAAATACCGTTGCGCTGCTCAATGCGAAAGAGCGCGCAATTTGTTGCGCACCTAGTAGCCAATCAGGAACGCAAACAAGTATTTGATGTTTGCGAAATAATCGCCACAAATCCCAAAATACTGGCAGGTTAATCAAAAAGTTAGCCAAAGTGGTAATGATAATGGTTTCTAGTAAGTTTGCACCCAGCAACACGGCAATGGCAGAGGCCAACGATACGGCGAGTGCAGTCATGACACCCCACCATCCAAATCTTGCAAAATAGCCATATACCATAACTAATCTACCAGCTAAACCGCTCACACCGGCTAGCAACAACCAAGCAACGGAATATATGATAAGCCCAGTATAGGCATCTCTCAGAATCGATTGATTTAGATTGTATGTCACCCCAAACACGCTATCCATTAAACCAAAGTATATGCTGCCTACTACGACCAATAACTCTATAAAGCAAATCAGTAAAGTATAGGGAATTGCAGAATAAAATAGTTTGGCAAGAAGTTTCGGATCATTCTCGCCTGCTTTAAGAAACTCAAAACCTACATAATTTTGATGGCCTGAGCTGAAAATTGATGCAAAAGCACACACTGTCTGTATGAGAACCCAGTATCCATACTCTTCTACCGACCAATGACTTAAGAATATTGGTACCACCAAAACCTGAGAGAAAATGGTAACTACAATTTTTGCCCATGATGCAGCGCTACCCATAACCAATCGCTTAACTACACTCATTGATTTTCTTTCCAATAGCGCATTTTCTAGCTAAAAGCCAGTGCGCTGTTTATATAAGTTTATTTCCTCTTTAGTGCCCTGTTGAAAATAAAAAATATCATCATCAAAGTTGATTGGGCGCACCCTGCCATACCCAAAAGGCAATAAAGTATATTGCCCAAACAGTGGCATAAGTTGAAAAAAAAGCCGAGTAAATGGGCGCCTTACCCATAATGGGTTATCCCAAGATAACAGACCATCTAGCGGTGTGCCATTCAGGTGAGAGGCTGCATACATAAATTTCATTTCTGGAGGGACTTGGCGATCAGAATATTCAATAGCATGTAGGGCAGATAGAAAATTTCTAATACCTTTTTTGCTTAGGGCAAATACACTTTGCTCTATTTCACTCCTAGCACCAGCATTTCCAAATACAAAATCACTTTTTAGTAAACTCTGTTTAATTTTTTTAACAAAATCTTTACCGTATGTTAGTGCATCTTGCTCAATATAAAGAAAAAAATCGACATCATTAAGTAAAGCATACTCTAACCCTAAGATTACAGAGGCCATGTAACCAGCGTAATGAGTTGTGCAATTTTGTGAATGGCCTGGGTTTCTTAGCATTTCAATATACTGGTAGTTAGTGCTTGTATAAGATGCATCTTGAGGCTTAACCGGTGAAGCTGAATCAACAATTAGAACATGCTGTGGTTTGACAAAAGTGTCTATTGATTGCCACCAAAGTGGTCTAAATACATTATTTCTAATACCATCATCTCCAAATGTAACATAAGATCTTGGAGCATCTGTAGAATACCAACCAGTGCATACTAATTCGCAACTCATATTAAAAAACCCTCTAATCTAAGCTTTTATTTATTAACGGGGGGGTGATGGCTTTAATGTACTAATTAACCACGAAAATAATCGACTTGAATTAAGTATAATTAAATAAATAATCATTACTTGTAAAAGATTACGTAAGATAAAACTGATTATCTGATGCATAGACTCGCCAGTAATTCCACTAATAAAGAGCTTCCATATTATTAACATCGCAGGTACCGCTAATGCAGTTTGAGTATTTACAGATCTAATCGTCAATAAGTCCATTAATGAAAAAAGTACTAAACAAATCAAAAGGTAAATTAACGGAAAAAACCAGCCGAATAATGCCCCTCCTTGAGCAAAAATCGAGCCTGTTTTAAATCCACCTAGTTTAATTCCATGCCTCTCATGTACCAAATAGTCTCCCATGGAAAAAGGTAAATCTGATTTTTGCACATCAATTTCGAGAAAATCGAGAAAAGGTTGTGGAAATATTGCTAATATAAAGTCTATGGTTATTTCTCGTAAATTTCTTTCACTACTTGATGTAAAGTTCTTGGAAAAATATAGGGCATTATCATGAAACTGAGTTTCAACTAGTCTTGCAGCGATTGGTGATGAAATGTAACCTTCATTATAAACACTATAATTTACTTTAGATTTTGCAGATTGTCGATATTCTTCAATTGCCAGAGGATCTTCTAGTGCATCAAATGTTTTTTCCACCATTTTGATGGGGCTAACTCGTGGCCCAGACGTTCGTGCAATTACCATAGCTGTTGCTAGATCAGATAGAGGGACCGATAAAGCAGCTAGCACTACTATGCTTAATCCCGTTTTAGTTAACTGAGAATAAGTTGGTATTTTTGCGCTACGCAAAGCTGATAGTAAAAGTAATAAAGCAATGGTCATTCCCCCGTTAAAAATAATTACACGCGCATTCATCAATAGACCAAGCATTACAACTAGCATAGTAAATAAAAACAACCAAGTATAATTTCGTTTAACATTACAGTAAGTGTTTCCTATTTGCGTCACAAAAACCGGAATCAAAAATGGAGCCCAAGTAAGAAAATTTAGCCCAGCAATTAATTTATTACCAACCTCTGCCCCACCCGAAAATAAATAGGATAACAACCCTAGCCAACCCATATGCCATAGGTTTTGTACTTTAGGAATATCATATAAACCCATTTTACTAAATAAACTTCGTAATAAGCTTGGTGAAAATGTGGCCTGTTTGTGAGTTAGCATGCGGAATATTAAGTGAGCAAGGATCGCAATAAATTGGTATAAAGCTAGTGTCGAAAAGGTTTCTATAGGCTGATATAAATCCTTACCCATGCTTGTCCAGGACATGGACTGGGCAAGCAATGCACCAGCTTGAGTTGTTAAGCAAAAACCAAAAATACTAAATGTTGAAAGCGCATGCGTTTGAATCACATCAGTCCATCTAATGTATAACAAAGTAGCGCAAGCTGAAGTTAGCACAATGATTGCACAAGCAATATTAATAGATGAAAAATCTATTAATAGTTGCAATAAAAATGAAATACTCAGTAATGCTAATAATATGTTGTTGATTAGTTTTGAAAGTATCATAACTTAGCTATTTTCATAGATTTATCGAGCTTACTTATTGGATATCCAAATTGCATATCCTTAAAAATATCAGCATTAATATGCTTGACTGAAAAGCTTACCATAAAGATATGAATGAAGAACTGCATATATTGTCAATTTATATCCACATCTATAACAAGAGCACTGAATTTACTTATCAACAATTAAATAACTAAAATTAAACCATCGTTTTATTTAACTGATTCAGAACAACTACCCAGATCTAAACTTGATCATTATCTGATATAAACAGACTCAAGCATGCGCTGGGCGCAACCTGACCAAGAGACTTGATATAGTATTTTTTTTCTTGCTTCATCAAAAGCCTTAGAAGGCATTTCAATAGCTCGCATAATTGCTTCAGCAAGAACTTGCGGGTTTTTTATTGGTACAGTAATTGAGACTTGCGTTGAGAGCAAATCTTTAGCGCCCACGTTTTCTGTAACTACTAACGGCAAACCGAAAGCTAAGGCTTCAAAAACTGTCATGCCAAAGCCTTCGTCGATAGATGGTTGAACAAAAACATCAGCAGCTAGATAAAGCTCAACTAATTCATCTGGCAGAACTGGTGGAATTATTTTTACTCTTTTATCTTTAATTCTTTTAGTATATTCCTTTGGCACATCCCCACGAATCCATAGCTCTGCATCGCCTCTTTCAATCAACTTAAATGCCTCAATTAAATAATGCGTTCCTTTTCTTAAAAAATAGTTTCCTACCATTAATACAACAAAAGTAGGTTTTCTAGCCTGACGATCTTTGTATTTTATATTTGCGCCCAAAGGATTTATTTTCACTTTTTTAATTAACTCTGGGTCCTTATAAGTGCTTGCGCTATATTGAGATGGTGCAACAATCACGTCAGCCAAATATAATTCTTCTATTTCGCGCGCTAATGATGACTGATCTTTAAAATATTCAATATTTAGATAATCTGCTTCTGCACTTAAAAGTTCATGCTGATACATGTTAAATGGACACGATCTTTCTACACACTTTAGCCAATCAGTATTTTTTAATGAGTTGAAAGTCTTATAACTATTTCCGTTCCAGCTATGCAAAATACCAGGCGCTTCATTTTTTAAATTCTTAACCAACCAAGCATCAAATATTGCATCCTTTTTTTCATGAGTCATGCCAAAGAAAGGCAATCGAGAAGAAATATGCACTGCAATTGCCAAATCAATTCTGTTTTTATATTGTTTATTCGTTAAGTTTTTAGGTGGTTTTATTGTCCTATGTGCAGCATAAAGCTTTGATAATTTTTGCATCCTTGCATATTCACTTGCAAGATGAAAAGCGTGAAACTTACCAGATACCGCTAGCGTTACTTTGTTATCATTCATTTGCTATTTTCTTATATCGATATCAAATTATGATATAGCTTGCCTGAAAACACTTACATATTGTTTTGCAACATCTTCTGCAGCGTATCGAGATTGGGCACGACGCCATCCATTAAGAGCCATGCTGTACATCATGGAACGGTTCTCAATAAGCTGTTTAAGCTCCAAAGCTATTAATGAGATATCTCTTGACTTAACGAGCTTACCGCACGCCCCATTATCAAATATTTCCTGTCTTGGCACATCATCATCTGCAATTACAGCGCAACCAGCAGCCATAGCCTCTACAAATACCAAGCCAAACGATTCTTGATGAGGAACCATAATATAAATATGTGAATCCTGCATTAATTTTTGCACTTCATTTCTTTCTAAAAAGAAATGCTGATTTACATTTTTAAACTTTTTGCATGAATGTTTAGTTTTACTTACGATAGTGACATTAACCTTAAATTCGTTAAGGAAGTCTGCTATTACGTCTAATGCTGCGCATAGTTCTATTAGCCCTTTACGCACTCCATCTACCCCAACAAATAAAACATGAGTATTATGATTAGAAAACTTTTTTGCAATCAACTCTTGAGGTAAAAAATTAAGATGGGGTAAAAAGAATGGCACAGTTACACATTTGTCACGCCAATCTGGTTTTCTAAGTAAAAATGCTTCACGCATGCAATCGGTATGAAAGTGAACCAAGTTACTGCCTTGAGCATATCTTTCTAAAATATCAGCTTGGCTCTGTAAGTATTGTTCCCCCCTTATTTTGTCTTGATTTAATGTAGGAAATCCTAAAGTGGAAATAACTGGCTTTGTATTTTTTTTATCTATTTTTAAACCCAATATCTCGTTTCCATATTTATATAAAACATCTGTACGTGAATTCTTAACAGATATATTTATATGGTTAAATACTCTATATTTTAAAATCCGTTCACTCGCAAAGTTTACATTTGCTTTTAAGTAATGTACTTTGGAACCTACAAACTGCATAGATATATCATTAACATAATTGCCTAATGTTGAAAAATCTAATACGCATCGTTGATCAGTATTATGCCGATTTAATGTCCAGCTTGGGTTAATGATGCCAACGTTAATCATTTAAATTCTTCTTAATAAATAAAACACAAAATAAAACCTGATGAGTTCAAGCAGAGTTTGCATAAGTGCTTATGAGGCATCAGTAGTCTGTACATAATTTAGTACATCCTCTAAAACTCTTTCATTATAATGTCGATTAGCAATCAAACGTGCGTGCCCAGAAGCAGCTATTGTCTTACGTCTAGTCTCATTTTCTAGAGCAAAGGTGCACATTTCAGCACACTCTTCTTCATCTTTCCAAAAGAGCGCCTCTTTTCCTTCCCTATACATTTCTAAATGTTCACTAGTACGCTCTGCGCAAAATAATCCACCTAGAGCAGGTATCTCGAGCGAACGAGTTGTATGCAAGTCACGATTTGCTTTTGACAATAATCCCAAGTTTACTTTTGCGCATTGAATTGCTTTGGCATATTCATCACCACTTATATTGCCACCCTTCCAGTAACTTTTTAGAAATTTCCATTCAGGTGCTTTATGCCAATTAGCTCCACGAATTGTTAGCGGAACACCCAGTTTGATTAGCTTAAGTAAAAACGGGCCTCGTTCTGGAAACCATGTACCCAAAAAAAGTACATCCGAGCCCCAAGCTAAATAATCTGACTGATCAATCGGTCTTTTTGCATGTGACACTTCATCTGCACTCCTTTGAACAAGCAAGACTTTTTTAGCACCGAGCGCTAATGCTTCAGCGACATTCTCTTTCCTAATTACCACATTAAGATCGTAGAATGGAAGGCTCTGCCTATATGCCAAAAACCTCTGCCTATCGCGAGGACCAAGTGGGTCATCAATATTGTAGTTAATAACTTTTTTCGCGAACAAACGCAATAAGGCGATTACTTTTGGCGTAACCCACTCTCCACCGTCTATATAACATAAATCAAAATTTTGGTCATGAATCTGTTCTTTTAATGCAGGTATTAATAGCGGTGCTAGAAAATTTCCACCAATACGCCAAGTAATGCGATCCGTCCATAGTGTATTGGGTAGCATTTTTCTCAAATCTAAATGACGAACATGATGGCCTAAACGACGCAAGGCATTTGCGCGATCGAGACAGGTTCCACTAACAGGGCCAAGATATAAGATAGATAAAGAACTGGCCATAAATAAACTTATATCGCTAATGGTCCAATCATCATTGCCCTTTGTTCAGGACCAAGCACGCGCAGAAAATCATTGATAAATTGATCTTGGAATTGATAAGATAATTTACTATCATCGCTCAACTCTGACACCCTAAATAATAGACCATCAGTTATGTAGCCTTTTAAACCCATTTCTAGTCTTGCAATATTCAAAGCTGTCGGTGGACCACTAATTACCTCATCACCAATACGAATCCAATATGTCACTTTCTCAGTTCTTGGGCCAATATTAGCCTCCATGCGATTTACAATCACTGATTTATCTGTTGTATTTATCTTTTCTTCATAAAGATTGTTAATTTTAAAACCTTGCGAAGAGTAGCAAGATTCTGGACGATGCAATTGTTTCGAGAAAGTTTGATTGTCGCCATAGGCTAGCGACAGTATTATTCGACGACCAGTTGTTTTTTGCTCGTAAACTCTGCTAACCACCTGTGTGTAAAGGTTGTTTACAGTTTCTTGCACCTCAGGATTAACAACTGTACTGTTACTTGATTCAGTTACTTCTATCCAATCACCGAAATTCTTTGGCACAACCTGCTCAAATTGAGGGCTTCCAATATGCTCGTACCAAGATAAATGAGGAGTTAACCAAGTTGCTAGTCCTAAACATGTAGCCATAAAAATAGCCACTAACCAATGTTGCATATTGGGTTTTGGGCTTAATATAATTTGCATTTCACTGACCATAAAATCGCCTACTAATTGCACGTAACATAGTATCTGTGGCTAACATTAGTATTAACCCTGCTAGAAAGAGCACCATGCCAGCAAAACCATGCATAAATCCCTGTCCTGCTGCTACCCCCCAATAATATGTAATAAGCGCTAGAGCAATCACACGAATCACATTGGCAGTAAATGAGATAGGAATAATCAATATAGGCAAAACTATATTGCGTAACATGGAGGAATGATGCACAAGATTAAGATATAAAATACCAAGGGCTTCAAGCATAAATAATGTGCGCATGCCAGCGCAAGCATCTGCAACTAGCAATTGATATTGCTCTAAATATATGACAACACCTGTTCTGCCTGCTTGAAATCCCGCCCAACTCAATATATTGACAGTAACTGCAGAGACGGCTTCCTTCATAAAGCTGGCAAGTGGGCCAACTAATGAATTTGGTAATGGCACCATGAAAAACATGAACAAAAGAGGGAACATAAGCTTCTTAAATAAAGCCATTCCGCCAGCCATAAATACAATCCCAATGAGTAGCAATATAAAAGCACCAACTTCAAAGTAGATGATGTCTAATGCTCTACCTGGGATATAAATACTAGCAGCTACAAAAAGTAGCAACCATGCAATAGCGGGAGAAGTTTTAAAATCCTCAAAGCTTGGTATTTCTTGCCAACGCTTCCAAAGTAACCATAATGAAATCGCTAAGATAATTGGCCCATGCGCGTGCTCATCATCCAACCAAATACCATTTACTGCAAAAAGATCCCAAAGTGTAGGTAAAAACAGAATAAATAATCCTGCAAACATCAACCAAAGCCCACTATTTTTTATCAAGTGTGCAAATACTTTTTTAGCCTTGATTATATATAAATCTAATTGTGCGAGTTCGTCCATAGCCTTACTTACTCGTGATAATCCATAGCTTGATAGCCGTGCTGTTTCACGAGCTCATCACGCTGTGCCGATTTGTAATCCTCACGCACCATCTCAGAGACTAGCTCGTTAAATGTAATCTTCGGTGTCCAGCCCAACTTTTGTTTGGCTTTGCTCGGATCACCTAACAGTGTTTCCACTTCGGTTGGTCTAAAGTAGCGCGGGTCAACCTGTACTACACATTTGTCATTCCAGTAGCCTTTTTCATCTACACCACTGCCCTGCCAAGTAATTAGCATATCGAGCTCATTGGCCGCTGCATTCACAAAGTCTCGTACGCTGTATTGCACACCTGTGGCAATCACAAAGTCTTCAGCTGTTTCTTGTTGTAACATCAACCATTGCATCTCGACATAGTCTTTGGCATGACCCCAGTCACGTAGCGCATCTAAGTTCCCAAGGTATAAACAATCTTGTAAGCCTAAGTTAATACGGGCTAGCGCTCTTGTGATTTTACGGGTCACAAAGGTTTCGCCACGTATCGGACTTTCATGGTTAAACAAGATGCCATTACACGCATAAATACCATATGCCTCACGGTAATTGACAGTAATCCAATAAGCGTAGAGCTTGGCTACTGCATAAGGACTGCGTGGGTAAAACGGTGTAGTTTCCTTTTGCGGGATTTCTTGTACCAATCCGTAGAGTTCTGAGGTAGAGGCTTGATAGAACTTGGTCTTCTTCTCAAGACCTAAAATACGAATCGCTTCTAAAATACGTAAGGTACCAATGCCATCTGCATTGGCAGTATATTCAGGGGTCTCAAAGCTCACTGCCACATGGCTCATGGCAGCCAAGTTATAAATCTCGTCTGGTTGCGTTTGTTGAATAATCCGAATCAGATTGGTCGAATCGGTCAAGTCACCATAATGCAAAATGAAATTATTGTTATCGACATGTGGGTCTTGATAGAGGTGATCAATACGGTCTGTGTTAAACAAGGAAGCACGACGTTTAACACCATGTACAACATAGCCTTTACCAAGCAAAAACTCCGCTAAATAAGCGCCGTCTTGGCCGGTAACGCCAGTGATTAATGCGACTTTAGTCATACTAACTTACTCTTCCGTATTTATCATCAAAACGAACAATATCATCTTCACCCACATAATCACCGCATTGCACTTCTATAATCGCAAGTGGTTCAGTGCCTTTGTTCTCAAGGCGATGGCGATGGGTTTTAGAAATATAGGTCGATTGATTCTCGTTTAAAGTGAACTCAATTTCGTTATTTGTAATCGTTGCAACGCCAGAAACCACCACCCAATGCTCCGAACGATGTTTGTGCATTTGCATTGATAACTTTGCACCAGGTTTTACGACAATACGCTTAATTTTAAAGTTTGCACCTTCTTCTAACACTGTGTATGTACCCCAAGGGCGATACGCAGTTTGGTGAATTTCTGTAAGTTCTGGCTTATGAGCTTTTACGCGCGCGACCAATGTTTTAATTTCTTCAGTACGACTCCTATCACAAATCAATGTCGCATCTGCAGTTTGAATCACAACAATATTATTTAAGCCAGCAGTAGCAAGCACACTATTTTGGCTCCACAACAAACTATTTGTCGTATCTTGCGCAAATACGTCACCATGCAACACGTTGTTATCTGCATCTTTTATTTGTTTTTGGTAAATAGATTCCCAGCTACCCAAATCGCTCCAAGCCATATCTACTGGCACGACAGCTACTTTATCCGCTTTTTCTGCTAGGCCGTAATCTATAGAAACATTTGTAAATTCTGCATACGTCTTTGCAAAATTTTCTGCAGTTATACTTTGCAATTGCGCTTTCATTTCTGGCTGATACTTGCTTAGCATCGCCATAAAAGCGCTGGCTTTAAATACAAACATGCCACTGTTCCACAAATAACCATCCTGCACAAACTGGGCAGCTTTTTCACTATTAGGTTTTTCAACAAATTGCCCTACCGTCATCAATGGCATTGCGCCACTATAGTTTAGGGTAGTACTAGGCTTAATATAACCATATCCAGTTGCAGGCTCAGTGGGCTTAATGCCTAACAACACTAAATAATCATCTTTTGCGGCCAATTCTGCAGTTGCCCAAGCTTGTAAAAATGCAGCTTGGTTATCAATAGCATGGTCAGATGCAAATACACCAATAATTGCATCTGGATCTTGAGCATTAATTTTGCTTACCGCCCAAGCAATGGCAGGTAATGTGTTTCGTGCGCATGGTTCTGCTAATACATTATTCAGTGCATCAGGCGCAATTTCACTTAACTGACCTTTTACTTCAAATTTGTGGTCTTCGTGCGTTACAGTGTATAAATGAGCAGCATCAATATATTCAAGTAAGCGGGAAGTTGTTTGTTGCAAAAGCGTTTGCTCGCCATTTAGGGCTAGCAACTGCTTTGGCCTTAGCGTGCGTGAAAGTGGCCAAAGTCTAGTACCAGAGCCACCACACAGAA
>JAIYEJ010000068.1 GCA_027487055.1 Methylotenera sp.
AGAACAAAATAATCATTAAAGCAATAATGCCCCAGCATAAAGATTGCCATCCTTGTTTTAAATTCCATTCTTTAAAATCGGCTTGGCCAAAATGCCATGCTGAATAAGTTATAAAAAGAAGAAGTGCTAAGTCAGCGTAAAATATCCAAACTAAACCTAAAATTATGGCCTTAAACAAATAACGTATAATAAAACTTACAAGTTGTTTTTTATTGATGATTGGTTTTGCTGTGAGGTGGTCTAATGCACCATGAGATAGGCCAACGGATAAAAACCCAAAACCTAAAATGCCCCACGAAATATATTGAAGATTGATAAGCGACAGAAATAGCGTAATAATAGTAAACAAAAAAGGTAATGCAATAACAGGTAAAGTAGATATTTGCTGTAATATATCTTTTGCTGCGCTTGTAATAAATATACGCTTAGGCAATTTTGAAAAAATTATAACTTCTTCTGAGAGGCTTGTTTTTTCTCCTAAAAAACGTAACACTTTTACAATAGGTACTTTTTTAAATAGTGTTTCAAAAATTACTTTGCCGTACTCAGGACTTTCGTCTAATATTTTTAATAGCAACCGGTCGTAAAAAGCAAACCTATGCCCTCTGTGTTTCCTTTTAGGGAGCTCATTATTTTTAATTGCTTCCATTTGCGTCAAGGCATCTTCTGCCATTGCATGAAAAGCATATCCTGTAGAGCATTTAATCATATTTGCCCTAGCTCCCATGTTTATCCAATTCGTTCCAAAATCTTCAATTTTTATAGTGGATGATGACATAGGAATTACCCCTCTCTCTTCCTCTAAAATATCAAAAGAAACTCCCAATCTATTTATATATTCATTAAGAATTGGTGTTGCTTCATGTTGTGTTAATTTTTCAGTACCAAAACGTGTTAACTCTATTAATGCGGTATCTTCAGTAAAAGGCAGCACATAAACAAACTGCGTGAAATTACTTTGAGAGACATTAAAATCCATCAATACCATTACTGAAGTATCAAACTTTTTTGTAGCAAGTTTAACTTTTAAGCCATAAAAAGATTGGTATAAATGGCTTTGGTTTTTTTGTGGGGGTAAAAAAATTGGTGGGCGACTATCAAATACTTTATAACCATAAAGTATTTCGTTTGCTAGTCTAACTTCATAATAAGTTGATTTTATTTCTGGATTTTCTTTTAAAAGAGAGGTAAAAAATGTGACATTATTAATACCAAGAATATTTTTTGTTTGGTTATACAAATCAATGCCTTTTACATGAAAATAACGTAGTGGATTAATTTGTTGTTTGGCAATACTACCAATTTCTGCATAGTCCCAACTATTACTAACCAACGGTTTTAAATGTAGGTTTAAGACATCATCTTCAGTTGCCCAAAAGCAAAAGGTTCTGTCATTAGCTGTTTTACTATCTGGCTCTATAATAGCAATGGTTTTACCGGTAAGCAAGCCGTTATCATGCAACCTTAAAAGCACTAAGCAATTTGCAGCACCTCATCCTATAAAAATGAAATCAAATGGTAAAGGCGGATTATTTGCTGATTGTTTCATAGAATACTTGTTAGGTAAAAAAAATAAAAAAGGGGGTGGCATATTATTAAATATACTCCCCCCTTTTCTTGTTCTAATTAGTATTAATCTTCAGAAGTTCTGCTCAAAGCATAAATTACCAAACCAAAACCAATTTTATTAATAGCGTCAGCAATGTTATATACAATATCCATTGCATGAGACGCAGCTGCCGGATCGCTAACTAATTGCATTCCAAACAAGCCACCTGGAGTTCCTAAAATATAACCTAAAGGATAAATTGCCCAGCCAACAAGTACAAACCAAGCAAGGATGCGTGTAGCTTTAGCTACCTGCGTTCCTGCAGTTTGAGCCAATTTGGCAACTTCACCAAACCATATCAGGTAAGCAATGTAAAAATAAGCAGCACCAGAAATTACACCCCAAAGTACACTATTATCTCTGTCAATCGTTTCTCCAAAATAACCTGTTACCAGCATCACTAAAGAGGCAAATATTAATTTCCAAAGCAACTGAATTTTAGCCCCAGCCTTTTTGGTAATTAAATAAAACTCTACACACATTAACGGAACAGTTAAAATCCAGTCAACATAGCGGAAAAATGTTGGAGACTCACCTGTTTCCAGATTGTAACCCCTCATGTAGTAGTAATGTACTGCGGCGATAAATGTAATAAGTCCTGATACCAGCACAGACGTTCGCCACTTTTGAGAAGTATTGTTTAATTCAAAAAAGAAGAATACTGAGGCTGCCATCATAGCCATTGTTCCGATAAAGAACGTAAACGCGACATAGTTATCGCTTGCAATTTTTAAATGTTCCATAATTTTTGTTTAAAGTTTGTGAATATTAGTTAAACAGACGCTCGTTAAAAATGTTTTGAAGATTTGTAAATTATTTGTTTTCAACCACCTCCATAATGCTAAAACACTTCATTAATAAACAAACACAACCTGTGTAAACAAACCAATACATCAAAAAAACTCATATCGTTATACAATGCTATCTAAACAACAGAGGGTTTATATACAAAGAAAAAAACGACTGTAAAAACTATTTAGCCGCCTAAACTATTAATGCATGCATAGGCATCAATATGCTACTAAGCAATTTAAATATAGAGCGCAAAGGCGCATTACAGATATTAATATCGGGCATAGTATGCAGCAAGCAGTTAGATACGAGCCATCTGGTATTAACATATTAAAAAGACTATGATTTTATTTGCCACTTTGTAGTGGGGTAAAAACACTATTTTTGCCCCACATTTAAGCAAGGCATGGCAAAAACAATAGCAGTAACAGGCGCTAACGGGCAATTAGGCACAGTAATACAAGAACTGGCACACACCATGCCGGGCTTTAATTTTGTGTTTACTGATGTGGCCGATTTGGATATTACCAAACCTGCCGACCTGAAATACTTTTTTAACCTGCATGCCCCAAAATACCTGATTAACTGCGCGGCCTATACTGCTGTAGACAAAGCCGAGAGCGAGCCCGCACTGGCACGCCTGATAAATGCCAAGGCAGTAGAGCTAATGGCTATGGAATGCAAAATGCACAAAACAAAATTTATTCAGGTATCTACCGATTATGTGTTTGATGGC
>JAIYEJ010000035.1 GCA_027487055.1 Methylotenera sp.
AAGTGATGTGGTGTTTCAGCTGTTTTAATGGCATCAATAGCCACTCGCACACTACCATCGGTGCCGTTTTTAAAACCAACTGGACATGATAAGCCAGAAGCCAATTCACGATGCACTTGTGATTCAGTCGTACGTGCACCAATGGCGCCCCAACTCACTAAATCAGCAGTATATTGCGGGGTAATCATATCCAAAAATTCCATTCCTGCTGGAAGACCAAGTTCATTGACATCTAACAAAAATTTGCGCGCAACCGCTAATCCTTGGTTAATATCATAACTACCATCTAAGTGTGGGTCGTTAATCAGCCCTTTCCAGCCAACTGTTGTGCGCGGTTTTTCAAAATAAACGCGCATCACAATCAATAAATCTGATTTCAATTGATTGCGTACTTCTAGTAAACGTTTTGCATACTCAATACCAGCTTTGGGGTCATGGATAGAACATGGGCCGACAATCACAAGCAAACGATCATCCGTTTGATGCAATATTTTGTGAATCACGGCACGCGTTTCTAAGATATTTTGTGTTGTCGCTGCACTTTCTTTTAAGTTTACCAAAAGTTTAGAAGGCGGAATGAGTTCTTTAACTTCTAAAACACGTACGTCATCAGTCGCTAATTTTTCGTAGCTTAGGTTTGTTTCATTCATTTTGTTTTGATCTGACATACTTATTCTAAAATTTCTTTTAACATTTCTAAAAACTTTGCATTTTCGCTGAATAATCCAATACTCACACGCAAATGGTCAGGCATTTCATAATTGGCAACTGGGCGCACAATCACACCTTTTTTTAATAATTGCTGATTCACGTTTGACGCATTTGGCACTTTAAAACTCACAAAATTACCGTAAGACACAATGTATTCTAAACCGAGCTTTGTTAAACCCTGTGTGATTTGCGCCATGCCAGCTTGGTTTGCGGCATAACTGCGTGCAACAAAATCATTATCCGCGAGCGACTCTACTGCTGCAACTTGCGCGATGCTATTCACATTAAATGGTTGTCGCACACGGTTCAATATATCTGCAACACTAGCATGCATGAGCCCAAAACCCACACGCAGACCAGCCAAACCATACGCTTTTGAAAATGTGCGAGAAATAATTAAATTTGGGAATTCACTTAACCAACTAATTGCCTCAGATTTATCTTCTAAACTTAGATATTCGTCATATGCTTCATCTAGTAAAATAAGCACATGGCAGGGAACCTTATGGATAAAGCCTCTCAGAGTATCCTTTTTAATGTGTGTACCAGTTGGATTGTTTGGATTTGCAATAAAAATGAGCTTAGTTTTAGGCGTAATTGCTTTAGCAAAAGCATCTAAGTCATGTGCATAGTTTTTAGCAGGAATCACCACGCCTGTTGCGCCAACAGCTTGAGTGACTAATTTGTAGACCGCAAAAGCATGTTGCGAGTAGATTGCCTCGTCGCCAACGGTTAAAAATGCGCGCGCGGCCAGCTCCAAAATATCATTCGAGCCATTGCCGAATACAATTTGATTCGTATTTACCTTAAACTTTTGACTAACGGCATCACGCAAGGCAAATGAATTACCATCTGGGTAGCGAGCAATATCTGAAATCGCATCATCAATTGCCATTTGTGCCTTGGGACTTATACCTAGAGGATTTTCGTTTGAGGCAAGCTTCACAATCTCAGCTTCATCTAAACCCATTTCACGCGCAAGTTCAGAAATTGGCTTGCCACCTTGATACGGTGCAATTTCACGAATATATTCTGGGGCTAAATTAGCTAAATTTAAAGTGGTATTCATATAAAATTAAAATCTAAATAAGGGCTTATGGACTAAATGACTGCAGCTGGATAAGACCCCAGCACTTTGAGCATTGATGCACGCTCTTCGCATTCTTGAAGCGCTTTATTTACATGTGCATCAGTAATGTGGCCTTCTAAATCTACAAAAAAGACATAATCCCATAAGCCTTGTTTTGAAGGCCGAGATTCGAACTTGGTCATACTTACACCATTACGTGACAAAGGCTCAAGCAACTCGACCATTGCACCTGGTTTATTGAGAGACGTCATCACGATGGATGTTTTATCTTTTCCTGAAGGTGCAACGTCGTGATTTGCCAACACCAAAAAGCGCGTGGTGTTTTTAGCATCATCCTCAATATTTTCTGCAAGCAGATTTAAATTAAACAATTCTGCAGCGCGTTTGCTCGCAATTGCAGCAGCAAATGTACCATCAGTCGCCACTAAATCATGAATCATTTGTGCAGCTCTGGCATTACTTGTCACTGCTTCACATTCCACTTTTGGCAGATTTTTATTTAGCCATTCATGGCATTGTGCAAGCGATTGGCTGTGAGAAAAAATATGTGAAATTTGTGAGATATCCGTTTGTTTTGAAAGCAAACAATGGTGTATTGGTAACGTAATTTCACCACATACTTTTAATGAGGTACTTAACAACAAATCCAGTGTCAAACCAATCGCGCCTTCAGTCGAGTTTTCTACTGGCACGACGCCATAATCGGCTTGCTTGGCTTCAACCGTACGAAACACTTCATCGATACTGCCACACACAACTGCGTTACGCCCTTGACCAAATTGTTTGAGCGCTGCTTCTTCACTGTAAGTACCCAATGGCCCTAAAAAAGCGATAGAAAGCTCTTTTTCTAAGGCGCGACAGTTAGACATCACTGCACGAAAAATATACCCTAGCGCCTCTGCAGAAAGTGGGCCTTTACTATTTTCTTGCAAGCGACGCAAAATTTGCGCTTCTCGCTCTGGTCGATAAATCACGCCATCACTTTTAAGCTCGCCAATTTGCCGCGCAAGTTTAGCCCGCTCGTTCACAAGTTGCAAAAGCTGCTCGTCAATGGAGTCTATTTTGTTGCGGAGGTTTTTTAACTCGTCACTCATTTATGCTTTGTTTTAATCTCATTTGAAATTACGATTCATCTTGTTTCTTTGCTAATACACGTACAGTCATGACGCCTTCTATGCCACGAATCTTCAATAATGACGATTCTGCGGCTGGGCTATCTAAATCTAATATGGTATAGGCAATATCTCCACGCGATTTGTTCACCATATTGTGAATATTAATCCCTGCATCCGCCATTGCGGTAGAAATCTGGCCAACCATATTAGGAATATTAGCACTTGCAACCGCCACACGATAGGGCGCCTCACACGGCATATTCACCGCAGGAAAATTCACCGAATTGCTAATATTTCCGTTTTCTAAAAACTCTCGTATCTGGTCTACTACCATCATGGCACAATTATCTTCTGCCTCTTGTGTCGAAGCGCCTAAGTGCGGCAGCGCTACCACGCCAGCATGTGCTTTCATACGTACTGTGGGGAAATCACACACATAAGCACGCATTTTTTTGCTATCCAAGCCATCAATCACGGCTTGCTCATCTATCACACCTTCACGCGCAAAGTTAATCAGCACCGCACCTTGCTTCATCATTTCTACACGCGTTGCATTTACCATGTGCTTAGTAGCATCAATTAATGGTACATGCAGCGTAATAAAATCACTATGTTTAAATACTTCATCCACATTATGCACGCGCTTAACTTCAGAAGATAATCGCCATGCTGCATCCACTGTAATTTCAGGATCATAACCCAGCACTTTCATACCAAGCTTTAGCGCTGTATCGGCCACCATACCGCCAATTGCACCCAGACCAACAATCCCTAAGGTACGCCCTGGTAACTCGATACCTGCGAAATGTTTTTTTCCGTCTTCTACCAAGGCAGAAAGCGTTGCATCGTCGCCATTTAGGCCAGCTACAAACTGCATTGCAGGTGCAATATTACGCGCCGCCATCAGCATTCCCGTCAGTACTAGCTCCTTAACCGCATTCGCATTTGCGCCAGGCGTATTAAAAACAACAATACCGCGTTTACTCATCTCTGCAATTGGGATGTTATTCGTACCAGCTCCTGCGCGGCCAATTGCTTGCACACTAGGAGAGATATTCATATCATGCATCTTGGCCGAGCGCACCAAAATCGCTTCTGGTACTGTCGCATCACTGCTTATTTCATAATGCTCTGAAGGTAACCGTTTGGTACCAACTGAAGCAATTTTATTGAGTACTAGTATCTGACGTTTTCCCAAGCGCTTCCCCTTAATAT
>JAIYEJ010000283.1 GCA_027487055.1 Methylotenera sp.
CGCTTTCCCGTGCGATAATATCGGTATGGATTCATCAACCAACTTACTTAATGGCCTGAACGACAAACAGCTTGAGGCAGTCACCCTACCGCATCAATCCGCATTAATATTAGCAGGGGCGGGCAGTGGCAAAACCCGAGTTTTAACGACTAGAATCGCTTGGTTGATTCAAACCGAGCAGATTTCGCCGATGGGTTTAATGGCGGTCACCTTCACGAACAAAGCCGCTAAAGAAATGCTCACCCGACTAACGAGCATGTTGCCGATTAACACGCGCGGTATGTGGGCGGGAACTTTTCACGGTCTGTGCAACCGTTTACTGCGTGCACATTATCGTGAGGCCGGATTGCCCAGCACTTTTCAAATTTTAGATACCGCAGATCAGTTAAGTAGCATCAAACGCTTAATGAAGCTTATGAATGTGGATGATGAAAAGTACGCACCCAAGCAAGTGCAAGGCTACATCAATAGCTGCAAAGAAGAAGGCTTACGCGCCAACCAAGTTGATGCATATGATGGTCACAGCCAAAAAATGCGCGAGATTTATGAAGAATACGACAAACAATGCAACCGCGAAGGTGTGGCAGACTTTGCCGAGCTGTTACTGCGTTGTTATGAGCTATTAAGCCGAGATGATCGCATTCGCACACATTATCAAAGCCGTTTTCAATATATTTTGGTGGACGAGTTTCAAGACACCAATAAGCTGCAATATCAATGGCTTAAACTGTTGGCGGGTAGCAACAATTGCTTGTTTGCCGTGGGTGATGATGATCAATCTATTTATGGCTTTCGCGGGGCTCGCGTGGGCAATATGCACGATTTTGAGCGCGATTTTAAAGTGCAAAATATCGTTAAGCTGGAAGAAAATTACCGCTCTCACAGCAATATTTTAGATGCCGCCAATGCGATTATTGCACATAACAAAAACCGACTCGGTAAAAACTTATGGACTTCAGCCGGTGCTGGCGAACCTGTGCGCGTATACGAAGCCTATAACGACACCGATGAAGCGCAATTTATTGTCTATGAAGTAAAAATGCTGCAAAGTGAAGGCACGCCTTTGGCAGACATGGCACTGCTGTATCGTAGCAATGCGCAATCGCGTATTTTGGAGCATGCGCTCTTTTCTGCCAATCTGCCTTACCGCGTGTATGGCGGCTTGCGCTTTTTTGAGCGTGCCGAGATTAAACACGCGCTCGCTTATATGCGCTTAATCGTCAATGCTAATGACGACACTGCGCTATTGCGAGTGATTAACTTCCCCTCCCGCGGTATTGGCGCACGTAGCCTAGAGCAACTTCAAGAAGGGGCGCGCCAAAATGAATGCAGCCTGTGGCAAGCGGCGATTAATAAAGTGGGAAATGGGCGAGCTGGTGGCAAAGGCATTGAAGGTTTTGTGCACTTAATCCGTGAGATGACAGACCAAGCTTATGGCATTAAATTAGCCGAAGTCGCCGAGGTGGCGATTAATGTATCTGGCTTAAAAGCCCACTACGAAAACGAAAAAGACAGCGATGACCGCTTAGAAAACTTGGCAGAGTTAATTACGGCAACCGTTGCGTTTGAGCGCCAAGAGTTTGGTAACCACAACAATGTGGATAGCGATGGTGACACCAGTGCACCGCAAGATTTAATGACTCAGTTTTTAACCCATGCCAGTTTAGAAGCAGGTGATCATCAAGCCAGCATCGGTTACGATGCGCTACAACTCATGACCGTACATGCCTCTAAAGGCTTAGAGTTTAAAGCGGTGTTTATTAGTGGTTTAGAAGAAGGCTTATGTCCTCATGAAAACAGCGCCAGTGAAACGGGTGGCTTAGAAGAAGAGCGCCGCTTGATGTACGTAGCGGTCACCCGTGCGCGCCATCGCTTGTATTTAAGCCATGCACAAAGCCGCATGTTGCACGGTCAAGTGCGTTACGGCATTCCCTCGCGCTTTTTAGATGAAATCCCCGAAGCTTTATTAAAACGACTTAACAGCAAACCAATCGCAAAAAATTATGCCTCTGGTGGCAATTATCAATCTGCACAAGCACCTTCTCAAGCCAGCAATTACCCATTTAAAATTGGTAGCAGTGTGCGCCATGCTAAATTTGGCGATGGCGTGGTGGTGACTTACGAAGGCAGCGGGGCAAACTTGGTGATTAAGATTAATTTTGGCAACAACGGACTGAAAACACTGGCGATGGAATACGCCAAACTCGAAAAGATTTAAAAATTACACGCGGTTGAAGGGTTAAGTCCTTCTTGGTCAAGCGCTAATTTCGCTTCACCATTATTATAAGTAATCGTCCAAATCGTATCAAAATCCTCATCGTCCCATTCTCGCACATCATCTGCACCCAAGGCCTTAGCCAAATTTGCAATTTCGCTATGACTCCACACCATTAATACGGTACCGTCTTTTTTAAGCACGCTTTTGGCAATGTCTTCATAATCATCACCCGCATATTTGCTGTTAATCGTTAAATCATATTTCACTGCAAATGGCGTCACGGTTTGAAACATGCGGCTATGCTTAGTAGCTTTATCTAACTTAAGCGCAGGCACGTAGGTAAAATCTGGTTTGTTAATTTTTTGGTATAGCACACTTGCAAGTTTCAATGCACGGTTTTGCCCTTGGCACGATAAATTATCGCCATCTTTGGCTTTTTCTGCATGGCGAATAATCACGACTTTTAGATTCTCATTTGGCGCATTATCGCTAAATTCTAGGCCATCACAAGCGTTTAAACTAAGCGCAAATACTAGCAGTAAAACATACTTAAGCAGCTCTAAAAACATCGCGATAGCTCACATACTGAAACGCCAGCATGAGCGCAGTTGCCATTAAAAAAATACCAAATAACACAAAAGACATGAGCATTTGCCCGACACCTGGAATCAGACTGCTTAGAATGCCTGCCACAATACCAATAATCAACATAATCATAAGAATGCCAGCAGTCAACACTATCCATGCAGCACCCAAGGCAACCATATATTGTATTGAGCCTGCAATACTGGATTTAATGGCTTTCATAACCC
>JAIYEJ010000164.1 GCA_027487055.1 Methylotenera sp.
GATGTTTAATATTAATAACCTATTGATTATAAAGAGTTTATGGATACACGCCGATTAATTTTATTTGTTATTTTTTCGTTCTCTATCATGATGTTATGGGATGCTTGGCAGCAGAAAAATGCGCCAATTGAGCCTGTTCAACAAGAGGCGCAAATCACTAATCAGGATATCCCTGCAAGCACATCAGTCAATGCGTCAAGCACAAAAAGTTCAAGCGGTGTTGTTGAAAATGGCGCTTTTAAACTTGAAAATGGTCAGCGTATCAAAGTCACAACAGATTTATTTCAAGCAGATATAGATACCGTTGGTGGCGATTTACGCCGTTTAGTTTTAAATCAACATGCCGCATCAGATGAAAAAGAAGGCAACTATGTGCTTATGGATGACTCAGCGAAGCCGATGTTATATATTGCCCAAACTGGTTTAATTGGCGGTGACTTGCCAAATCATAAATCTATTTTTACTTCGAGCGCGATGTCCTATACATTGGCTGAAGGTGCAAATAGCAAAGAGGTTCGTTTAAGCTGGATTGGCGCAAATGGTGTCAGTGTAGATAAGATTTATACATTTAAGCGCGGAAGTTACGTGATTGATGTGAGCTATGAAGTCAACAACGCTAGTGTAGCTGCCATTACACCATCTGCCTATTATCAAATTGTGCATGACAGCGAGTCTAATCAAGGCTCGATGATGATGCCTACATTTACCGGTGGTGCATATTACACTGATGCCGATAAATTCAAAAAAATTGCTTTTTCAAACATGGCAAAAGAGCCGCTTTCAAAAACAACTAAAGATGGATGGGCAGGTGTCATTCAGCATTATTTTGCGAGTGCGTGGATTCCAGCAAAAGGCGCAGAGCGTGAGTTTTATACAAAAGAATTAAGCGATAAATACTATGCTATCGGATTGATAACACCAGGAGCAAGTATCGGCGCTGGTTCCAGCGGTTCTATCAAGGCCTCGCTGTTTGCAGGGCCGCAAACAGAGAAAGATTTAACTACTGCTGCGCCAGGCTTAGAATATGCTGTGGATTATGGCTGGTTAACAATTGTGGCTAAACCGCTATTTTGGGTATTATCTAAAATCAACGATATTGTGCATAACTGGGGCGTAGCAATTATTTTACTCACCGTATTGATTAAGGCAGCCTTTTATCCGCTCTCTGCTAAAAGTTACAAATCGATGGCGCAAATGCGCGAGCTAGCCCCACGCTTGCAAAGCATGAAAGAAAAGTTTGGAGACGACAAACAAAAAATGCAACAAGCCATGATGGAGTTATACCGTACAGAGAAAATTAATCCGATGAGTGGCTGTTTGCCGATTTTGGTGCAAATTCCTGTATTTATTGCGCTTTACTGGATGATTCTAGGTTCAGTTGAATTGCGCCACGCGCCATTCTTTGGTTGGATAGAAGATTTATCAGCTATAGACCCATACTATGTGTTGCCTCTTTTAATGGGCGCAACCATGATTATTCAAACCTATTTAAACCCAGCACCGACAGATCCTATTCAAGCAAAAGTCATGAAGATTATGCCAGTGGTATTTAGTATTTTCTTTTTCTTCTTTCCGGCTGGTTTGGTGCTCTACTGGTTAGTAAATAATGTGTTATCTATTTTGCAGCAATGGTATGTGAATAAGAGTATTCACGCAGAAGCGCTCGCAAAAAAAGGTAATGCAAAAAAATAGCCTATGTTAAAAGCTGGCGACACAATTGCCGCGATTGCCACCGCAAGTGGTGCTGGCGGCATTGGGGTTGTAAGAGTTTCTGGCCCCTTAAGTCAACATATAGCAGCCCAAGTGGTCGGCCACTGCCCCTCCCCACGCCTTGCAGCCTATTTGCCTTTCTATGATGCCAAGCAAACCTTAATCGATCGTGGCATTGCTATTTATTATCAAGGCCCATATTCTTATACGGGGGAAGATGTTCTAGAACTACAAGCCCATGGCGGTACAGCTTTAATGCAACTTTTGTTAAAACGTTGCATTGAACTTGGCGCACGTCAAGCAGAGCCTGGTGAGTTTACCCGCCGCGCCTACTTAAACGATAAAATAGACTTAGCGCAAGCCGAGGCAGTTGCTGATGTGATTAATGCATCCACTGCTGAGGCTGCACATAGTGCGATGCGCTCGTTATCTGGTGAATTTTCAAATACCATAAATCAAGTTTTAACCAAGCTTATTAATTTGCGCATTTATGTAGAAGCTTGTTTAGATTTCCCCGAAGAGGAAATTGATTTTATTACACAAGGTAAAGTAGCTGAAAAACTTTCAGCAATAAAATACGAATTAGATTTAGTTTCAGAAAAAGCAAAACAAGGCAGCTTGCTACGTGAAGGAATGCAAATTGTACTCGTTGGGCAACCTAATGTTGGCAAATCGAGCTTAATGAATCAATTAAGTGGTGAAGACGTCTCTATAGTGACACCTATAGCTGGTACCACGCGCGACCCTATAAAAAATAACATACAAATCAACGGTTTACCTTTAAATATCATTGATACAGCGGGTTTGCGTGAGACAAATGACGAGGTAGAAAAAATTGGCATTGCGCGAACTTATCGGGCTCTAGAAAACGCGCAGGTCGCAATATTATTGATTGATGCAGCCCACGGTATTGGCGATGATGAAAAAGTCGTTTTAACGCGCTTGCCGCAAGAAATCACTAAAATTTGGGTTCATAATAAAATTGATACTACGGCAGAACCTGCAAAATTTATAGAGAATGCAGGCGAAGCACATATTTACCTTTCCGCTAAAACTGGAGAAGGCATAGAGTTGTTAAAACAGCATTTATTGAATATTGCGGGCTATCAGCAAAATGCAGAGGGCGTATTTATGGCGCGAGCGCGACATTTAGAAGCGCTTAAACACGTGGACACACATTTAGGGTTAGCACAAAAATATGTGCAACAAGCAGAAATCACCGCTGAAGAATTACGTTTGGCTCAAGAAGCATTGAGCACTATTACAGGTGAGTTTACCCCAGATGATTTATTGGGTGAAATTTTTAGTAAGTTTTGTATTGGCAAATAAAAAAGGCGATATCGAAATATCACCTTTTTATTATGATCTATTTTACTTAACAAACATTTCTAGTTTGCCAAATTTATCTGCTAGCAAATAATACATCGCTAAACGAGATTTAAAACGGTCATCTTTCATCGTTGCACAAACTTCGTCAATGGCAGCATTTAAATCAGCTTCTGATTTAGTCAGCCCAAGTTTTTTCATTAAAAAATTATTGCGTACGGTATCTTTTTCACCTTCGTCGCCACATGCAACATATTGCGCATCTTTATTAGATAAAACTAAAGCATAATTTTTAGCCATACCATCTAATGCCGCAGTGTTTACTTTAGAAGCATATTTTGCAACAGC
>JAIYEJ010000033.1 GCA_027487055.1 Methylotenera sp.
CGTCAACTTTCTTATCCATATACGGTGATGTTGACCATAGAGATCGGTGCAACACTTTCGATGAAATTATCAACAACTAACCGTGCAAGACAGCCATTTTTTATGGGTGAAGCTTTTCATACTTATTTCAACATCGGTGATATTGAAAAAACAACTATTACTGGCCTGGAAGATACTGAATATGCAGATAAATTACTTGATTATTGGCGAGATACGCAAGTGGGGCCTATCCACTTTAATCAAGAGTTTGATCGTGTATATGTGAGCACAATTAAACCAGTTGTGATTCATGATGAGATGTTAAATCGTACAATTAACATTAATAAAACTGGTAGCGGTAGCACGGTTGTTTGGTCGCCTTGGAAGAAAAAGGCGCATGAAATTGCCGATATGCCTAAAGATGATAGTTGGCGCAAAATGGTGTGTGTTGAAACAGCAAATGCAATGGAGAATTTGGTAATGATTAATCCAGGCTACACCCATATGCTGACTGTTGAGTATGTGATTACAGAACTTTAAATTCGCTATTAAGCTTCTGATAAACTTAATATTGGCAATTATATAATCAATTCAACTTTTGTAAAATTATGACGTAAAGATGTCAACGCCAGCATATTTACATGCGTTGACCGTTGTGAGAGTAGTGTGAATCAGCAATTCGGTTTTGGATTTTGTAGTTAAAGCTAAATACGACTATTGTGATTTTTAAAATGTCATGTATGATGCTGAATCGAGAAAAACTACTGATATATATTTTGGAATTCTTTTTTAAGGATTCTATTTTTTTAAAGAATTCAAGGAGATAGCATGAAATTTTTATTAGCATTATTTGCAGCGGCGGCTATATTATCAAGTGGTGTTGCCTCTGCTAATCAAGCTTTGGCTCAAAAAAGTGGTTGCTTAGCTTGCCATGGCGTAGACAAAAAAGTTTTAGGCCCAGGTTTTAAAGATGTTGCAGCTAAATATAAAGGTGACAAAAGTGCTGAGGCTAAATTAGTAGCTAAAGTGAAAGCAGGTGGTAGTGGTGTTTGGGGTCCTATGCCTATGCCGGCTAACAGCCCACAAGTTAAAGACGAAGACATCAAGTCTATCGTTCAGTGGATTTTAGCAATGTAATTTTTTTAGCTTAATTTTGACCTAGCGTCAATGCAAAAAGCCAGCTTTTCAGCTGGCTTTTTTACATCTGTCACTCATTCGCTAATTTGTTATTGTGAAGTTTTGTTCAATTTACTATGGTGCATAGAATAAATAAAGTAAAACACCACGCCTGCTAATATCCATAAACCAAAACGATGCCAAGTCGCCGCTGGTAAAAATGACATCAATGCACCACAGGATAAAATGCCTAAAACAGGAATCACTGGGTTCCACGGATTTTTAAATGGACGTGCCAAATTTGGGTGCGTTTGGCGCAGACGAATCACTCCCACGCAAACCATGACGAAACTAGCTAAGGTGCCGATATTTACGGTTTCTGCAAGTTCTCCCAAAGGGATAAAGCCAGCCACAATAGATACCACAAAGCCACACATCAAAATAATTTTACTAGGAGTCTGGCGATCTGGATTGACAGCAGAGAACACTGGTGAGATAAGGCCGTCGCGGCTCATAGCAAATAATATGCGTGTTAAGCCATATAGTAAAACTAAAAGCACTGTAATGAGGCCAGCCAATACGCCTGTGGCTACTAAAGTAGATGCCCAAGTGTGCCCTAGTTTAGTTAGCGCGTAAGCCACAGGCGACGCTGTATTCAACTCTGTATAAGGCACAACACCTGTAAGGGTTGCAGATACAATGATATAGATAATTGTGCAAAAGGTAAGAGATGCAATCAGCCCAATAGGTAAGTCGCGCTGTGGGTTTTTGCATTCCTCTGCGGCTGTTGATACCGCATCGAAACCAAAATATGCAAAAAACACCAAAGAAGCCCCAGCTAAAACACCAACATTTTTGCCATTATCTAAGGTTTGAAACCAACCAAATGGCATAAAAGGCTGCCAATTGTCAGTGGAAATATGCCCAATCGCGAGTGCAAGAAAGATGACAATAGTGGATATTTTGATGGCTACAATGATGTTATTGACACGTGCACTTTCTTTAACGCCCACCATTAACAAAATGGTTAATACCCAGATAATAGCAAATGCGGGAAAGTTGATAATGCCGCCCAGCATCGGCGCTTTGGTAAAGTGTTCAGGAAGATTTAAGCCTATGTTCGCAAGTGTGTTAGTAAAGTAACCAGCCCATCCGTTAGCAACAGCAGCAGCTCCCACGCCGTATTCCAACAAAAGCATCCAACCCATTAGCCATGCTGCAAATTCGCCAAAAGCCACGTAGCTATAACCATATGCACTCCCAGAACCACCAACTGAAGAGGAGAGTTCTGCATAAGCCAAAGCTGCAAAAGCGGAAGCAATACCCGCTAATACAAATGATAGAACAACCGCAGGACCAGATTGCGTTGCAGCTGCAATGCCCGTGAGTACAAAAATACCAGTACCAATCGCACAGCCGATACCTAATAAGGCTAAATCAAACGCCGTCAAACATTGTTTAAGCCCTGTATTACGGTGAGGGGTAATGGGTTTTGTACGAAGTAATTGTTTCAGCATATTGTTTGATCCCTTTAGAGCTTCTAGCCTAAAACAATTTGGCTATTTAAGTCAATGCTTAAAATGATGTAGATTTTTTTGGATTTAGTTACGCTACAAAGTGTTCCATCAATACTTGAGTCATATAGAGGTGATCAAGTGCCCCAGCACTTTCACGGATGCTGTGCATCGCCCACATCGGATTGCCGACATCGACTGATGCCATGCCTAACTGCGCAGCGAGAATTGGCCCAATGGTGCTGCCACAACCTAAATCTGTACGATGCACATATTGCTGGTAAGGCACGCCAGCTGCTTCGCACAACGCAATAAAACGCGCAGCCGTTTCTGCGTTGGTGCTATAGCGTTGATTGGCATTCGTTTTAATAACAGGGCCTTTATTGACATGTGCGTGATGGCAGGACTCATAACTGCCTGAATGATTCGGATGAAAGGCGTGCGCCATATCGGCACTAATGAAAAAACTATTGGCAATACCACGTAAGCGATCTTCTTCACTGGTATTGGTTGAGGCACAAATACGCGCCATCACATCCATCATGAAACTTCCGCTGGCACCAGTTGCGCTTTCTGAACCGACCTCTTCGTGATCAAACAAAGCACAAATTGCCGTTGCATCTGGTTTTTGAATCGAGATTAAAGCCTCGATAGCGACATGACATGAGGCTAAATTATCTAATTGGCTATTGGCAATGAACTCTTGGTTAATGCCCCAAAGCACACCTTTTTGGGTATCGTAGACGTTTAAATCCCAAGTTAAAATATCTTCAGGGCTGATATTGATTTGCTGCGCCAATGCGCTAGTAAGTTGCTGATGTGCCTCGCCACTGTCGGCCGCAAAGCCAAAAATTAACGGTAATCCAGTTTGCTTGTTTAACACCAAGCCTTTCTCATTGACCTCGCGATTCATATGAATCGCCAAGTTGGGTAAGCGCACCATAGGGTCGTGCAAGCGCACAAGGTGAGTATGCAAGCGATTGCTGTGACGAGCGATAACGCGGCCTGCTAAACTTAAATCACGATCAGGAAATGTGGCTAAAATAGGGCCACCGTATACTTCTACCCCTAATTGCGCTGTGCCATCACTAACAAATGCGGCTTTGGGTTTGAGGCGCAGGCCTGGTGAATCTGTATGCGCACCGACTATTTTAAAGCCAGACTCCGAAATAGGCTTGTCACCGACGATAAAAGCAATAATCGACGCACCATCTCGCTCAACATAATACTTGCCATTTTTGCTAAATTTCCAAGACTCGTTTTCAATCAGCGGTTTGAAACCATTGGCGTCGAGCATGGTTTTGGTCGTTGCCACTGCGTGCCAAGGGCTAGGACTAGTATCAATAAAATCTAGTAAGGCTTGTGCTTGTTGCTTCACTTTTGCTGGAATGGTCATGATTTACACCCAGTTTTTATCGGTTAAAAAGTCTGTATATAGTTTAGCTTCTGGGCTACCATTTTCTGGTTTCCAATCATAGCGCCACTTAACAATTGGTGGCATCGACATTAGAATAGATTCAGTGCGGCCATTTGATTGCAAGCCAAATAAAGTACCCCGATCATACACCAAGTTAAACTCGACATAGCGCCCACGTCTGTAGGCTTGAAAATCACGTTCTTTTTCTGTGTAAGGTGTATCTTTGCGACGCTGTAGAATCGGCAAATAAGCCTGTAAAAAGCTTTCACCTACTGCACGCTGTAGCGCAAAGCTTTGCTCAAAACCTAACTCGTTAAAGTCATCAAAAAATATCCCACCAATACCACGTGGTTCTTTACGATGTTTTAAGTAAAAATATTCGTCGCATTGCTTTTTAAATTTTGGATAATAACTTGTATCAAAAGCATCTAGTGCATTTTTATTGGTGCGGTGAAAGTGCTCGCAGTCTTCCTCAAAGCCATAGTAAGGCGTTAGATCCATACCACCACCAAACCACCAAATATCGTTTTCTGTATCAGTATTTGCTTTAGCAACAAAAAATCGAATATTCATATGCACGGTTGATACATATGGGTTGCGCGGATGAAATACAAGCGAAACGCCCATGGCTTCCCAAGCGCGGCCTGCCGCTTCTGGGTGGGCAACAGTCGCAGCGGGTGGCAACTTGTTTCCTAATACGTGTGAAAAACCAACCCCAGCTCGCTCAAACACATTGCCGTCTTCTAGCAAGCAACTAGTGCCACCACCGCCTTCTGGGCGGTTCCAACTGTCATGCAGAAAAGTTTTCCCATCTACCACTTCTAGCGCTTGAACGATTCGGTTTTGTAGCCCTTGTAGATATTCTAAAACAGCAGAAGTATTCAAAATCAATTAACCTTTAAGTGCTCTAAAGCCAATATCCGTGCGGTATTGAGCCCCGTCAAATTTGATATCTTCTAAGATACGGTAGGCTTGTTGATGTGCAAATTTTACAGTTTCGCCTAGCGCAGTAACACATAAAACACGGCCGCCACTCGTGAGTACTTTACCATCTACCAGTTTGGTGCCTGCATGAAATACTTGAGCATCTTCCAAGCTTTTTTTTTTTTTTTTATTTTCGTCGTTAAGTCTTGGCGTATCAGGATAGTTTTGCGATGCCATGACAACGCCAAGCGCTGTGCGTCTATCCCATTCAGCTTCGACCATATTTAATGTACCATTAACCGCATGTTCTGCCAATGTGACAAAGTCACTTTTTAATCGCAACATAATCGGCTGTGTTTCTGGGTCGCCCATGCGACAATTAAATTCCAATGTCTTAATTGTGCCATTTGGTGAAATCATTAGCCCAGCATACAGAAACCCCGTGTAGGGGATGCCATCTTTTGCCATGCCTTCAACAGTAGGGCGAATCACCTCGCGCAATGCGCGGGCGTGAATTTCTGGGGTTACAACGGGTGCGGGTGAGTAAGCACCCATGCCACCAGTATTTGGTCCAAGGTCAGCGTTAAGTAAGCGTTTGTGATCTTGGCTAGTGGCGAGCGGTAAAATGTTTTTGCCATCTACCATCACAATAAAGCTTGCTTCTTCACCGGTTAAAAATTCTTCAATTACCACGCGCGCACCAGCATCGCCTAGTTTGTTATCCGAAAGCATGCCATCAATCGCGGCGTGAGCCTCAGTAAGTGTCATGGCGACCACCACACCTTTACCTGCAGCCAAACCATCGGCCTTAATCACAATCGGCGCGCCATTGGCTTCTACATAAGCATGCGCGCGTTTTGCGTCGCTAAAGGTTTCGTATTTAGCGGTTGGGATGCCGTGACGCATCATAAAGGCTTTGGCAAAGTCTTTGCTAGATTCTAATTGTGCCGCTGCTTTGGTTGGGCCAAAAATCTTTAAACCAGCCGCGCGGAACGCATCAACAACGCCTTGAGAAAGTGGTGCTTCTGGCCCCACAATGGTGAGCTGAATTTGCTCTTTTAAAGCAAAAGCCAGTAAATCAGCTACGCTTGTAATTGGCACATTCATCATGTCTGGGTTGGTGGCTGTACCCGCGTTGCCAGGCGCAACATAAACACGGCTCACTTCTTTATTTTGGGTGATTTTCCATGCGATTGCATGTTCGCGGCCACCAGAGCCAATTACCAATATTTTCATTATCTATCCTAGTGGCATTTAATGTCTAAAATGGCGAATACCAGTCACTACCATAGCCAAACCACGCTCATCTGCGGCAGCAATCACTTCCTCATCGCGCATGCTACCGCCTGGGTGGATTACACAACTCGCCCCTGCATCGGCTAATACATCTACACCATCGCGGAACGGGAAAAACGCATCAGAAGCGACCACAGAATTTTGTAATTTTAGGTCAGCATTTTGCGCTTTAATCACAGCGATTTTGGTACTGTCGACGCGGCTCATTTGGCCTGCGCCCACGCCTAAGGTCATACCATCGCCACAGAACACAATGGCATTAGATTTCACGTATTTCGCAACGTTCCAAGCAAATAGCAAATCCGCCATTTGACTTGGTGTTGGTTGTTTTTTGGTGACCACTTTAATGACAGTCATTTGCAAATCATGGTTGTCTGCACTTTGTATCAAAATGCCTGAGCCAATGCGTTTGCTATCCATAGCATTGCGACCTTGTTCCCATGGCGAATTGCCGCCTTTAGGCAAGGCAATTTTGAGTACACGCACATTAGCTTTAGCAGTAAATATCGCCAAAGCTTCTGGCGAGAAATCAGGCGCTATCAACACTTCCACAAATTGTTTTGAAACCGCTTCTGCCGCCACGCCATCCAAGGTGCAGTTGAAAGCGATGATGCCGCCGAATGCGCTTGTTGGGTCGGTTTTAAATGCTTTACTATAAGCTTCTAACGCGTTAGCGCCCAAAGCCACACCACATGGGTTGGCGTGTTTCACAATTACACAAGCATTGCCTGTAAACGATTTAACGGCTTCCCAAGCGGCATCGGCATCAGCGATGTTGTTATAACTTAATTCTTTGCCTTGTAATTGTTGTGCCGTGGCAAGACTTCCTTCAGCAGGGTGTAAATCACGGTAAAAAGCCGCTTGTTGATGGCTGTTTTCGCCATAACGTAAATCTTGCATTTTGACAAAACTGCTGTTCATTTGCGCTGGGAACTGGCTCACCACAAGTTTGCCCGCAGACTCAGTCGCATCATAGTCAATTGCAGATAAATAATTGCTAATCGCGCTATCGTATTGCGCAATACGATTAAACGCGGCGACTGATAACTTAAATCGCGTTGCCTTGGAAGCCTTACAGCTATTGGCTTGCAGCTCGGTTAAAAAGGCCTCGTACTGATTTGCATCGGTAAGCACGGCAACATCTTGCCAGTTTTTGGCGGCAGAGCGCACCATGGCTGGGCCACCAATATCGATGTTTTCAATAGCGTCTTCTAGGGTGCAATCGGCTTTTGCAACGGTAGCTTCAAATGGATATAAATTGACGATTAATAAGTCAATATTTTCAATGCCGTGGGATTGCATGGCGGCGACGTGCTCTGGTAAATCGCGACGACCAAGCAGACCACCGTGCACTTTTGGATGCAGTGTTTTTACGCGGCCATCCAGCATTTCAGGAAAGCCCGTGAAGTCGCTGACTTCTTTAACGGTGATGTTGTTTTCGCGAAAGAGTTTGGCGGTACCGCCAGTTGAGAGGATTTCTACACCCAGTTTAATTAAGGCATTTGCAAGTTCGATAATGCCCGTTTTGTCCGAAACACTAATGAGTGCACGTTTGATTGTCGCCATGTTTAAAGTTTTTTAAGAAAAAATTGTAGAAAAATCGTAAGAAAAAATATAATAAAAGTGAATTATTGTAAATTATATAGCGCCATTTTTTTGCGCAAGGTATTGCGATTTAAACCGAGTATTTCTGCAGCTTTACTTTGATTGCCACCCACAGAATGCAAGATATATTCAATCATTGGTTTTTCAACACAACCCAGCACCATCTCGTAAATTGGATGTGGCGGTTGACCATCTAAATGGCTAAAGTACTCGTCTAGCGAATCTTTAACTGCATCAGAAAGTTTGCAAATATTGGTCATATGCTTATTATGCGGCAAGCGCTGCAGGCGCAATATTTTCTGGCGTTTCAAGGTCGTCATCAGCATAAACGAGACGTTCGTTTTTATGCTTCAACTCTGCAAAAAAATCGTTAATGGCTGCTTGCTGTAATTCAATCGAGTCTAACGTATTCATATTGTGACGAAAAGCGGCAGAACCCGCCAAACCCTTGGTGTACCAAGAAATATGCTTACGCGCGACGCGCATGCCAGCAATATCACCATAAAACCCATACAAATCGTTAATATGTTCTAGCATGACGATGTGAATTTCTTCCACCGTGGGCGGCAGCAAATGCGTGCCGGTTGAAAGGTAATGCTCAATCTCACGAAAAATCCATGGTCTACCTTGGGCGGCGCGACCTATCATCACCGCGTCTGCGCCGGTGTAATCAAGTACATACTTGGCTTTTTCTGGCGTGGTGATGTCGCCATTTGCAATAAGTGGAATGTTAATCGCTTGTTTTACTGCCGCAATCGTATCGTATTCTGCGTCACCTAAATAGGCGCAAGCGCGGGTGCGACCATGCATTGCAAGAGCTTGCACGCCAATGTCTTCGGCCATTTTTGCTACAGTAACTGCATTGCGGTTATTTTTATCCCAACCCGTGCGAATTTTTAAAGTGACAGGCACATCAACTGCTGCAACAACGGCTTTTAAAATTTGACTCACAAGCGGTTCGTCTTTTAAAAGTGCGCTACCAGCCATCACATTACAGATTTTTTTTGCTGGGCAACCCATGTTAATGTCAATAATTTGCGCGCCATTATCCACATTGTATTTTGCGGCTTCAGCCATCATTTTTGGGTCGGCACCAGCAATTTGTACGGAAATAGGGTCTACTTCACCTTCGTGATTAGCACGGCGGCGGGTTTTTTCAGAGCCATAAAGCAAAGAGTTCGACGTGACCATTTCAGACACAGCAAGGCCCGCGCCCATTTTTTTGCAAAGCTGACGGAAAGGTCTATCTGTGACGCCAGCCATAGGGGCAACAACGAGATTATTTTTTAAAATATGCTTGCCAATTTGCATGTATAACAATAAAAACCATATAGCTATAAAGGTTGCTTATTTTATACGCAATTGAGGCGAGATGAAACCTTAATTTTAGGTAATTTTATACTTATTTTAGCGAAGTTCTGCGGAGTTTAATGTGCGTTTGAATCAAGCTATGCGCTCGATTTCTAAATAAGCTTCCATCGGCATCTTTTACCCACATGTGCAGCAATCCAGAAAAGAATAAGTGGGTATCCATTGCAAGTTCTTTTGGCGACAAGTTAGAGTGTGCTATGCCTAGTTTTTGAGACCTTTCATAAGCGCTCTCATACTTCTCTACGATGCCGCTGCAATTGTTTAGAATCTCTTGTAATACGTCTGCAAACTCATCGACATATTCGCATTTAGACATCATTACTTCATAGGTTTGTCTGGTGGCAAGGTCTAGGTCTAATTCCTTAATGGTATCAAGTAGCGATTTTTCAATACGACTTAACGGGTCTGAATCAACGGTTAATGATTGCTCTGACAATAAAGTATCGTCCATGCGGTCGATAAGCGGCAAAAATACTTGTTCACGCATGGCATAAAACAATTCAGCTTTATTTTTAAAATGCCAATAAACTGCACCACGCGTTACCCCAGCGTGCGATGCTATTTGCTCTAAACTTGTGCGGCTGACGCCTTTAAGCAAAAAAACCTCCCGCGCAGCATGAATGAGGCGTTGGCGAGTAATCGCTGCATCTTCTTTGGTTTTACGAACCATATTCTACAATCATATTTAATCTATAAAATTTTTGTTAAATTGGTTTACATACATTCATGTTTGTATATAATAATACATTCAACCGTGTATGTAAGCAAGCATTCTACATTTTAAAATAGAGGTTCTCATGCTGTCGATGCAAATCATTCAACGTTTCTATACTTACTTGATGTTTGGTGTGCTTGCGCTATTGTTAATGTCTTGTGGACAGAAAGAGACAGCAACGCAAGCGGGTTCGCCAATACCTGCCATGCCTGTAAGTGTAATTGCTGTTGAGCCCACATCCGTGCCTATTCAAACAGAAGTGGTA